>CALMKK010000394.1 GCA_937867135.1 uncultured candidate division Zixibacteria bacterium | reverse complement strand
TGATGTCTTTGTATCCATTGCCGGCGGCCTTCGTCTGAACGAACCGGCCATCGATCTGGCAATTTTGGTATCGCTCTTATCGTCGCTTCGAGAAATCCCCTTTGATTCAAAAACGGCGCTGGCCGGAGAAGTCGGACTTTCGGGGGAGGTGCGTCCCATAGGCATGGCGGAGCAAAGAATTTCAGAAGCGTCCAAATTAGGATTCAAGCGTATAATAATTCCCGAGCAAAATTTAAAAGGAATGGCAAATGAGAGAATTGAAATTGTCGGGGTCAGCAGTCTGGAAAAGGCCTTTGATTTGCTATTCTAAATAAGGAGCGTTTTATGAGTAAAGTTGAACTGACGCCGCAAACAATGCTTATTCCTCTTCCGGCGGTGATGGTCACCTCTCAGATTAAGGGACAGAAGCCTAATATCATAACAATCAGTTGGATCGGAATCGTTAATTCGGAGCCGCCGATGCTTTCCATTTCCATTCAACCCAAACGATTTTCTTATAATATTGTCAAAGAGACCGGACAGTTTGTGGTCAATTTGACCGGAGAGAAGAATCTTCATGCCGCCGACTTTTGCGGCAATCGTTCCGGACGGGAATATGATAAATTCAAGGAATTGAATCTGACGCCTGTCCCCGCCAAGTTCGTTGCCGCACCGCTCATCAAGGAATGCCCAATAAATCTGGAGTGTATCGTTAAAAGTTCCATGCTTTTGGGGACGCACGAGATGTTTGTGGCCGAAATAGTGGCGGTTCATGCCGACGGCGAGCTAATGGACGAGAATGGACGGCCCGATATCGATAAAATTAAGCCGCTGGTATATTGCACATCGGCTCGGGAATATCGCGGGGGATTGACCAAAATACTCGCCAAATATGGCCAGGCGGCCGGGAAAAAAGAGAAACCGTCCTGATGAATGGAGGGAAATTCTCTTTTACTCTTACCAAAACTTGCAATGCGGCGCGTCTGGGGGAAGTCAATACCTCCCATGGACAATTTCATACTCCCGCCTTTATGCCGGTCGGGACATCCGGCGCGGTCAAAGCCGTTACGGCGGAGGACCTCGAGGAATGCGGCGCAGAAATCATACTGGGAAATACTTATCATTTATATCTTCGCCCCGGTGAAAAATTAGTTAAGGAAAAGGGGGGACTGTCGAAATTTACATCGTGGAACAAACCGATGCTCACCGATTCCGGCGGGTTTCAAATATTCTCGATGCAGGATTTATCGCAAACCGACGACGACGGGGTTAATTTCCGGTCGCATCATGATGGCTCCCTGCATCGGTTTTATCCCGAAAAAGTAATTGAAATAGAGCGTGATTTGGGGGCCGATATCATAATGTCTTTCGACCAATGTGTCGGCTATCCGGCTGAATATAAAGATGCCGAGAGAGGGGTCCAAAGAACTTTTAATTGGGCCAGAAAAGGGCTGGAGCATTTTAATCTTCTGGAAGAGAAAAATTCGACCAATATAGCGCTGTTCGGCATTGTGCAGGGCTCGACTTATAAAGAATTGCGAAAAATATCGGCCGAGCAAATATTATCTCTGAATTTTCCCGGATATGCAATAGGCGGCTTGGCGGTGGGGGAGCCGGATAGAGAGCTGGAAGATATTCTGGCTTTCACCATTCAATACCTTCCAAGTGATAAACCCCGTTATTTAATGGGTATGGGATATCCCGAAGATATTTTAATGGCGGTTTCATACGGCATTGATATGTTTGACTGCGTTTTGCCGACCCGCAACGCCCGCACCGGGATGGTGTTTACATCGGAAGGGCCGATGGTTTTTCGCAACGCCGACTGCACCGAAGACGACAGACCGCTGGATCCGAATTGTGACTGCCGGGTGTGCCAAAGATACAGCCGGTCATATATCCGTCATCTTTATAATCAAAAGGAGATAACGGCTTTGATATTAGCGTCATATCACTCTTCTTATTTTTATCAGGATTTGATGCGTAAAATTCGGTCGGCCATTGCGCACGGCACTTTTGCGCAATTTCGAGCAGCTTTTCTCAGCCGTTATTTAAGGATGAAATAAATAACCGATTGTGAACCTCAAAGTCGATAATTTCGATTTGCGATATAACACATAGTCTCCTTCATCATCCCGCGCCCAAAAAGAAAACTTGGGCCGGACCTCCTGAAAACCGAATTCAAATGAATAATGCACCCGGTAACGAAAACCGAGAATAATGCGATAACCATAACCGTTTTCAATTCTGGTTTCATAGATTTGCGACGGCACTATGAGGGTGTCGGAAGGGAAGGCCGAATCCGCCATTTGTCGTCTGAGGCTGAAGGAATTCAAATTAATAATCGCTCCCAATCCCAAAAATACGGTGAATTTTTTCTGCCCCCGATAAACCAGAGTCTCAAATGCTAGATCGAGCGATTTTTTGCGTCCTTCAGGGAAGCGGAGATTACTGACGTAGGCGGTATTAAAATCGGCGGCCACCCGGACAATTATCGGGTGGGTCAATAGATATTCAAATTTCAGGCCGATTTCGGGTCCGGGTTTGAGCATATCGCCGGCGGCCCGTGCCCCCACGGTAAAATGAATATTGGTCACATCCACGGTATCTTGAGCCACGGGATTTTTGGGGACAATTGGATTTAAAAGAAACATTATAAGCAGTAATTGGTGCATACCATCTCCGAAGGTCTATCGGTAATAGTCGGTTTTATTTTTCACGTATATTAAAATATGTCATTCGGAAGCAAAGTAAAGTTCTTTAACCCCAAAATTCCGAGCTTGCCGGAAAAATTTGTGCTTTCCAATTTGCTACGAAATGCATAAATTGAGTCGAAGGATTGTAAATTACCTATGAAATCCAAGGTGATAATCGTATTAATATTCGCGGCTTTTTTGAGTAATTGGATTCCGGTCTTTTCAGCGAGCCGAAACGACAGCACCGTAATTCGTTATTATCTTGAAAATCTGGATTCGGTTTGCGCCGGACAATATATTTTCAATGCTGGCGTGCCTTTTACTTTCACACTGAATTCCATTTATCAGCAAACGAATTATAGAGGCATGGTCAATAAGTCCGATACCGCAAAGTTGCAGTTTTTTTTCAGCGGCGGCAGGCAGGATTCGGTTAAAATTATCGACAGCGCCAAATTCGATAAAAATATTATTCCGTCCTCGTTTGCCGTCCCGGCGGTTTGGCGTGAGACTTATGTCTACTCGTTTTATCCGAATGATACCGGGGCGGGAATTCTGGCCATAGGATTTGATTTGCCGTCCGGTTCGACAGATCACCCGGTCGGATTTTTGACACTGGATAGGAATCGTTATTTTCTGCAAAGTCTTTTTTTGGGCTATGTTCACAAGGAAGGCTATAGAGAGTACTCCCAAACATTCAGATTTAAGGAGTTCGGCGAATATTATATTTTGCAAAGATGGGAAATAGACGGCTCTATCAATACAATTACGGGAATCAAATATTTCAGGCAAATTTATGAATTATATGATTATAAACTGGGCGGAAAATAATCACACTGAATTATTAAGGATGCCAGTATTGGCATAATTAATGACTGCTATGGAAGATCAATTAAAGGATAAAATAGATCTGGAGCGTCTGCCGGTCCATGTCGCAATTATAATGGATGGTAACGGCCGATGGGCCAAAAAGAGGGACCTTCCCCGGACCGCTGGTCACGAAGCCGGAGTGGAGGCGGTGCGAAAAGTGGTGCGGGCCGCGGCTGAAATAGGAATAAAATATCTTACCTTATATACATTTTCCGTGGAAAATTGGAAACGCCCCCGCGAGGAAGTGACCGCTCTGATGCGCTTATTGTCGCGGACCACCAGAAATGAAATTGAGGAGCTGAATCGGAACAATGTCAGATTGATGACCACCGGACGAATCGAAGGACTTTCCTTTTCGCGTCGCCAGGTACTGGCGCATGCCATGGCAAAGACCATGAGTAATTCCGGCTTGGTACTTAATCTGGCACTCAATTATGGCGGTCGGAGTGAGATTATTGATGCGGTAAAAAGCATTGCCACGGCGGTGCGGGCCGGGAAAATAAAGACAAACGATATCGATGAGACATTATTTGCCAATCATTTGTATACGGCCGGGCTTCCGGATCCGGATTTGCTGGTAAGAACATCGGGTGAAATGCGTATCTCCAACTTCCTCATATGGCAAACTAGCTATACGGAAATGTATGTAACGGACGTTCTCTGGCCGGATTTTGGGCGAAAGGAATTGTTCGAGGCGGTTATTGAATATCAAAAACGGGAACGTCGGTTCGGAAAGGTGTAAAGTAATTTGAGCCGAAATATGATAATACGATTACTGGTTGCGGTTATATTTATCCCGCTGATTATTTTTATTATTTATCGCGGCGGCTATCCCTTGGCCGGTATGATTCTTATTTTTGCCGGAATGGGCATAATTGAGTATCTGATCGGTCTGAAGATAAAAAGAACATCGCTCCTTTTCTGGCTGTCATGGACGGCGGCAGTGGCGATGATGGCGCTCTCAATTTTTCTATCGTCAAATTGGGGAACCGGTATATTTATCCTGTATTTTTTAATTATTGGAATGATTATTCCCCTGTCTCGAAAGAAGCCTCAGGAATCATTTGCGCTAAACGCGGCGTTGCTGTGGGGTGTCGCCTATTTGGGATTTCTTTATCCTTTTGTTTATTATGTACGGCACATCGCGGGCGGCAACGGCGGCGATTGGCTTTTGTTTTTGTTCGGGACTATTTGGCTGTCGGATTCTTTGGCGATGTGGGTTGGGAAGGGCATTGGTTGTCATAAATTATCGCCTTTGGTTTCTCCGGGAAAAACCGTCGAGGGTTTTGTGGCGGGGCTATTCGGGGGCATCTTTGTAGCCTGGATAATGAGCTATTGGCGACTGCAGGTTGTTCCTTTTCCGATCTTGCTGGTTATAGGCGTCCTGATTTCGATAGTCGGACAACTCGGCGATCTGGCCGAATCGCTCTGGAAACGTTCACTGGGGATAAAAGACTCATCGAATATAATTCCGGGTCATGGCGGCATCCTGGATCGATTTGACTCTCTTCTATTCGCGGCGCCGGTGCTATACTTTGTCTTGAGATTCGTGGTATATCGGTGAAGGGAGCGCCGGGGGTGAAGATTCTTGATTTTTTCTTTGCCGCCCGGCCGATGCTGTTTCTTCCGGTCTGGTCGATCTACCTGATTTCCTATCATTTGTTATCTTCAGGGGATTCCGTTGGCCGTAGTTTTTATGTCATACTTGTAAGTCTGACGTTAATGACCGCCGGCATATATTTCATAAATCAAATTTTTGATTTTGAGACGGATCTGAAAAATGGAAAACTGGGGTTTTTGCAGAAGGGGCTTATCCGCCGCTCCGAAATGATGGCGGCATATTTGTCCGCGACGGTCTTGTCCTGGATTCTGATTTTTTTGCAATCATTTATTCCGACGGCCATAATAATTGGGTCGACTTTTCTGGGTCTTATTTATTCCGTGCCTCCGGTTAAATTAAAAGATCGGCCGTTAGGGGGCCTTTTGGCCAATGGGCTGGGATATGGAGTCCTGGTGCCGCTTCTGGTTATATGTCAATTTGAAATCAAGTCTTATTATCAACTTTTATTAATTGCCTATTTTTTCTGCGCCATCTCGGCCGGTTTTCTCCTGACGATTATTCCGGATCGATACGGAGATCAGATGGCGGTGAAAAAGACTCTGGCCGTAAGATATCCTGACCGTCTTTTAATTCTACAGGGGGTACTATTATTAATAATGTCGGCCGCGTTCGCCGCGATGATGAAGAATAGTTATTTGCTGGGAATTAGCGTAATTGCGACAACCCTATACCTGATGGCGCTAATTGTCCCAAAAAAGGAAATTATACTTTTCGCCTGCAAATTTCCGATTTTTCTGCTGACCCTTCTGGCCGCCTTTTATTATCCCATATACCTTATATTAGTCGTTGCTTTGCTTATTCTGACCCGAGTATATTATCATATGAGATTTGGAATAACATATCCGAGGCTCGGCTGAGTGCGATATTTAATAATCGGTATTATAGGATTAATCATTTTAGCGGGATGCTCTCCGGTGCCGCCGCATAGGTCGGGAGATTATTCACCCAAGAACAGGGATAATGATAAACAACTCGGGCGGAAAGATTGGCGGCGCGAACGAATCAAGGATGAGGGACGGGCCTTGGATTCCTACGAGAAAATCGAATTGGGGCGCGTAATTCAGAGTTTCTTAGGCGCGCCATATCAGGGACATTCAAAACATCGGCCGGGACTCGATTGCAGTGAATTTACGCTCGAAGTTTTCATGGAATATGACAGAACAAAACTGCCCCGATCAGCCGATGAGCAGTTCCGCGAAGGCTTCTCCGTAAGCCGTGCTAAAATGAAGTTTGGCGATCTGGTATTTTTCAGAATTAACGGGCGGGAAATATCGCATGTCGGTATATATATCGGTTTTAATGAATTTGTCCATTCGTCGGCATCGAACGGCGTCATGATTTCCAAAATTAACGATAAATACTGGAAAAAAAGATTTGCCGGCGCGCGGCATGTTCCTAATTCCAAGAAATGATTTAAGTCCGATCCCGGCGCCATATCGCTATAGGTCTTTTCCTTCGTAAATATATATGATGAACGCTAAACTGGAAATGAAATTGAAGAATCTCCCCTCGAATCCGGGCGTATATTTGTTTAAAAACCGGGAAGGGAAGATCATATATATCGGCAAAGCCAAGAGCCTTCGGAACCGGGTACGAACCTATTTCCAGTCGCCTCGCCATCTTGATCCAAAAACCTCGCGGTTGATCGGCTCGGTCGATGATATGGATTTGATGGTGACCGATTCGGAAATCGAAGCGCTGATTCTGGAGGCGAATCTTGTCAAAGAGCATAAGCCGCACTACAACGTGAATCTGAAAGATGACAAGCATTTTCCTTATGTCAAAATTACAGTCAACGAACCGTATCCAAGGGTGCTGGTGGTTCGGAGATTGGCCGATGACGGAGCGCGCTATTTCGGTCCATACACCAGTGCCAAGAGCATGCGTCGAACCCTTCATTTTCTATGCGCCTTGTTTAAGATTCGGACCTGCAATCTGACAATTCCGCATCCGGCCGGCCGAGCTTATAAGGTGTGCTTGGATTATCATATCGGCCGGTGCGGCGGGCCGTGCGAGGGATTGCAGACTGAAAAAGATTACCGCCGGCAGGTCGATTCGGTCATTATGTTTCTTTCCGGGAAGAGCGAGATCTTGATTCAGTCCCTGAATAAGCGGATGGAGCGAAAGTCCCAACAGATGAAATTCGAAGAAGCCGCTGAAATCAGGGATCAGATTGATGCTTTGCAGGAGGTATGGCGGAAACAGAAAGTCGATGCGGGGAAAATGGTCAGCCGCGATATTGTCGCCTTTGCCCGGGAAGAACGGGAGACGGCGGTGGTGGTTCTTCAAATTCGCGACGGAGTGCTGATCGGGCGCCAGGATTTTCAGCTCAATTCCGATAGCGAAGAAAAAGATGAAGAGATAATTGCGGAATTTGTGAAGCAGTACTACAATCATCAACCCAATCTGCCCAGAGAATTGTATCTTCCGCTAAAGCTGACGGAGGAGAAGTTGATATGCCGATGGCTTTCGCGAAACCAGAAACAAAAGGTTCGGATATTTACTCCCCTTAAGGGTGAAAAAGTCAAATTGGTCGATATGGCGGCGGCGAACGCCCGCCTGCTTCTGGACGAAGTCCTGATTCAGAAAAGAGGCTTTAAGGAGAGGGTTTCCCAGGCGGTGCAGATTTTGAAAGAGGATCTTCATCTGGAGCATCTCCCGCGAACGATCGCTTGCGTGGATATATCCAATACCGGTGAGACCGATGCGGTCGGCTCGCTGGTTTATTTCGAGAACGGCAAGCCCAAAAAATCAGGTTATCGACATTTTAAAATTAAAGGGGTCCAGGGGCAGAACGACTTCGCCATGATGCGTGAAGTAGTGGGGAGATATTTCTTCCGGCTCAAGGAAGAAAAAGGGGAGGCCCCGAATTTATTGATGGTCGATGGGGGCAAGGGGCAATTGTCATCGGTTTTAGCGGAAATAAAATCGCTGGGATTCGAAAATCTCAGTATTATCGGTCTGGCCAAAAAATTCGAGGAGATTTACCTGGCCGGGCATTCTGAGCCAGTGACGATTTCCAAATCGTCGCCCGGATTGCGGCTTTTAAAGCAGGTTCGGGATGAGGCGCATCGCTTTGCCATTGAATATAATCGGAAAGTGCGCTCGGCCCGAACCATTAAGTCGGAACTGGATGAATTGGCAGGAATCGGTCCCAAAAGAAGAGAGATACTTCTCAAACATTTCGGTTCAATGCAACGAGTCAAGGAAGCAACCATCGAAGAACTCCAAGGAATTAAGGGTATTCCCAAGAGTATTGCGGAGAAGATTTTCCGGATGTCGCATTAAATGGCAAGGCGCATTCGGGAAATTTATTATGATTGCCAATTCAGAACTTATTTGATATCTACGAAATATGCAGAACAACGAAGATAAAATATATACCGTAACCGCAATCACGAGGTTGATCAAATATACCCTAGAAGAGTCATTCCCTTCGGTTTGGGTGGAAGGGGAAATATCGAATTATCTGCACCATTCATCAGGTCACAGGTATTTTTCCATGAAGGATGAAAATTCCGCCATCAAATGCACCATCTGGAGATCGGCCGGGCAATATTTGAAATTCAAACCTGAAGATGGAATGAAAGTGCGGGCTTTCGGCGACATCACTGTGTACGAAAAAGGTGGAAATTATCAACTCAATGTCAAGAAACTGCAGACGGTCGGAGTCGGTGAGCTGGAAGTGGCGTTTCGGCAGTTATATGAGAAGTTATCCAAAGAAGGCCTATTCGATGAGTCCTTAAAAGTCCCCATTCCAGCATACCCTATGAAAGTGGGGCTGGTGACATCGCCGACGGGGGCGGCCATACGCGATATAATCAATATTGCGGGGCGCAGGAACGACAGCGTGCGTTTGGTTCTTTTTCCGGCTCGGGTGCAGGGAGAGGGAGCGGAGACAAGTTTGATCGCCGGTATCGAATATTTTAATCGGCGGGATGACATTGATGTTATAATAATAGGACGGGGCGGCGGCTCATTGGAGGATTTATGGGCCTTTAATGAGGAATCGCTGGTGCGGGCAGTGGCGGCCTCAGACAAGCCGATCGTATCGGCGGTCGGTCATGAAATAGATACCACATTGTCGGATCTGGCGGCGGATTTGAGAGCGCCGACGCCGTCAGCGGCGGCCGAAATAGTAATCTGGGACAAGAGCGAGTTCTTGGAGTACATAAATAATAGTGTGGTTCGAGCGGGGCGATCTCTTTCAGGGGTGGCGGAATCCGGTCGAAAACGGTTGGAGAATTTAACCGATCGGCCGGTGTATCGGCGGCCGGAAGCACTTGTGCGAGAACGAGAACAGTATCTTGATCATCTTAAAAAGGAGTTCTCCACGGCCGGAAGAATTATATTGGAAAAAGAAAAAAATGCTTTATCTTTTCTAATGTCCCGGCTGGAGTCATTATCACCTCTGGCAGTTTTAAGTCGGGGATTTGCGGTATTGAAAAATATTGTCTCCGGCACAATGATCAAATCTGTGAAGGATATGGGGCAGGAAGACAGGGTGGAGGCAACGTTGAAAGACGGTACAGCAGTTGCGGTGATTAAGGAAATCAGGACAAGTGAAGACGGATAAAACAGCCAAGAAGAAATTCAAGGATTTTGAGTCGGCCCTGGCCCGTTTGGAGGAAATTACGGCAAAACTCGAATCAGGCGAAACATCTCTTGAGGAATCAATTTCGCTTTACACCGAAGGGGTCGAAATTGCCGGCTTCTGCTCTCAGAAGCTTTCCGAGGCCGAAAAGAAAATCACCATCCTGCAAAAAAAGAACGCGGAATTGGTGGAAGTTCCGTTTGAAGATGAGGTTACGGCCGAGATTGAGGAAGAAGGCGATGAAGTTGGGTGAGCAAGAGGTCTCCGGCCTTTCATATATTGAACAAAAGCGCCTGCTGGTCGATTCTCTGCTGGATAAGTATCTTCCACGGGCCAATTCTTACCCCCAAATGCTTCATCAGGCAATGCGTTATTCCGTTTTGGCGGGTGGCAAACGAATCCGTCCCATTCTGGCTTTGACTACTTATGAAGCATTCGGCGGCCATAATGATAATGTTATTCATCCCGCGGCTTGTGCCCTGGAAATGGTTCATACCTATTCTCTGATACATGATGACCTCCCCTGTATGGATGACGATGATTTGCGGCGCGGTATGCCGACCTTGCACAAGAAATATAATGAGGCGACCGCGGTTCTGGCGGGCGACGCCCTTCACGATATCGCCTTTGATCTTCTCGCCGGATCAGGTTCGGCGGCGGCCGTCAAGGAATTGGCGCAGGCCATCGGGACCTACGGGATGCTGGGGGGGCAAATGGCGGATGTCGAAGCCGAGGGCCAAGAGGTCTCGCTGGAACAGATACAATATATCCATACTCACAAAACCGGGGCGCTGATACGGGCCTCGGTTAGAATCGGAGGACTCCTGGCTGGAGTGAACGAAAAAACTTTGGCGAGATTGACACAGTACGGCGAAAAGACCGGCCTGGCGTTTCAAATTATTGATGATATCCTTGATGTCGAGGGGGACCAGAGTAAACTGGGGAAGACAATCGGTTCCGACTGCAAAAATGAGAAAGCGACCTATCCCGGTGTGGTGGGTCTGGCGCAGTCTCATGACGATGCAAACCAATTGATAGACGAGGCAATTGCCATCAGCCGGGAGTTTGAGTTAAAGGACAACCATTTCGTCATTCTCGCCCGTTATATTGGACAGAGAGATAATTAATCGATGAGTCTATTGGAAAAAATAAAGTGTTCCGCCGATTTGAAGAATCTTGATGAAGACGAATTGGCAACCCTGGCGGAGGAAATTCGACAGGATATTATATCGGCCGTGGCTCATACCGGCGGTCATCTGGCCTCCAACCTCGGAGCAGTAGAGTTGACCCTGGCGCTACATTATTGTTTTGATATTCCGACTGACAAAATACTCTGGGATGTGGGGCACCAGTCGTATGTGCATAAAATGCTTACCGGGCGCCGGGAGCAATTAAAAAATCTTCGGCAATATAAAGGCATTTCGGGATTTCCGAAGAGAGAGGAATCTCCGGCCGATCCCTTCGGAGCCGGGCACGCCTCAACCGCGATTTCGGCGGCCCTTGGTTTTGCAGCGGCGCGGGACAATCAGGGACAGAATCATAAAATTGTTGCCGTCGTCGGTGATGGAGCCTTGACAGGCGGGCTGGCGTATGAGGGTCTTAATAATGCCGGGGCCTCCCGAAAAAATATGCTGGTCGTTGTCAATGACAACAAGATGTCGATTTCCAAAAATGTCGGGGCAATATCCAAATACCTGACGAATATCATGGCCGATACTCGCTTTAATAAACTTCGTAATGAAATATGGGAACTTACCGGCCGATTCAAGCGGCGGGATAAAATTCGCGCCATGGTTTCCGATATCGAGGATTCGGTCAAGGGACTTTTTGTGCCGGGGTACCTGTTTGATAAACTGGGATTCCGCTATTTCGGGCCGATCGATGGTCATAATTTGCCTTTATTGATTAAAACTGTAAATCAGATAAAGGACCTGCCGGGGCCCATACTTCTGCATGTCATTACCACCAAGGGCAAAGGATATGCGCCGGCTGAGGCCGACGCATCGAAGTATCATGGCGTCGGATCATTTGATAAAATTACGGGAAAATCGCCGGCCTCAACCGGTTTGCCGCAGTACACAACGGTCTTCGGCGAAACGATGCTGGAATTGGCGGAAAAAAACGGGCGCGTTATAGCTATCACGGCGGCGATGACATCGGGCACGGGCCTAACCAAATTTGCGGAGAAATTCCCCGAGAGATTTTATGATGTCGGCATTGCCGAAGCGCATGCCTCTTGCTTTGCGGCCGGTCTGGCGGCGGGAGGGGCGCGCCCCTTTGTCGCCATCTATTCCACCTTTCTGCAACGCGCTTACGATCAGATAATTCATGATATCGCCCTTCAGAAACTCCCGGTGGTTTTCTGCATCGATCGGGCTGGATTGGTGGGGGAGGACGGGCCGACCCATCACGGTTGTTTCGATATATCCTATCTCTCAGCGGTACCCAATATGACGGTGATGACACCTAAAGACGGCGATGAATTGCGCTCCATGCTTCACCTGGCGGCCGATACTGAATGGCACGGCCCGGTGGCGATACGTTATCCACGCGCGGCCATTCCCCACCCTATGACAAATATCATCGAGCCGATTGAATACGGGAAATGGGAGCGGCTGTTCCCGCCGGCGGAAACTGTGCTTATCGCCGCCGGGACAATGGTTGATACGGCCCTCAAGGCCTACCATTCATTGAAAGACGAGAGAGAAATATGTATCGTCAATGCCCGATTTATCAAGCCGCTGGATACAGTCATGCTACAGGATATTATTGAAAACGCCCGAAATATTTATACCCTTGAAGAAAATGCGGCGTTGGGCGGGCTGGGGCAGATGGTGGCGGCATACCTGGAGCAGAACGGATTCAAAGGGAAATTTAACGCTTTCGCTATTCCGGACAATTTTGTGACGCACGGACAACGGGACCTTCTTCTGACCGACATCGGGCTTGATCTGGAGAGCATTGTCGAGCAGATTCGCAGAATGAACGGCGTGCGCCGGACATTCCTGCAGAAAATAAAATTCCGTAAGCCTGAGTACCGTCCGCCGGAAAAGGCGCCCGAAGCCGCGGATGGAACGAGAGGCAAACACTTCAGCAAATAATATGAAATTCGGAATCATCGCCAATTTCCGGCGTCCCGACGCCGCTGACAGCGTCATAACAGCGATAAAGTGGTGTCAGGGACAGGGACATCAAGTCACGCTGAGTGATGATATTGCATCATATATAAAACTTGAAGTCGATTCCTGTCCCATAAGGGAACTATGGAAGAACGCCGATATAATCGTGGCGATGGGCGGGGACGGGACCATGCTGGCGTCGGTCCGGGCGCTGGGGGAACACTCCCGGCCGATTCTCGGGATAAATCTGGGCTCACTCGGTTTTTTGACGCAGTTGACGCCGGAGCGGTTGGAAAATGCTCTGGCGCGAGTAGTCAAAGGCGATTACCTGATCGAAGAGCGGCTGGTCCTCAAGACCGAGCTGGTCAATGAGGCCAAACTGGAATATCCGTTTGCCCTGAACGATGTGGTCATCGATAACGGCGAAGTGAGCCGGGTCATACATTTAAGTTTGTACGCCAATAATGAATATATCTGTTCATATACCGCCGACGGTTTGATCATTTCGACTCCGACCGGATCGACGGCCTATTCGTTGGCGGTTGGAGGGCCGATTCTGACACCGCATATGCAGGCGATGATTGTCTCGCCGATATCGCCCTTTTCCCTGACCAGCCGCCCGCTGATTTTCCCGCCCGATTACAGGCTGGAAGTGCGCTTGCGCTCCGAACATGGGAGCGGGATGGTGACGATTGACGGGCAGGTGGCGACCCATTTTGCATCTTCGGGCCTGATTCGAATTTCCCGGGCGGAGCATATTGTCAAATTTATCCGGTTTGAAGAAAACTCCTTTTATGATATTCTCCGCAACAAACTCCACTGGGGCAAAC
>CALMKK010000393.1 GCA_937867135.1 uncultured candidate division Zixibacteria bacterium | reverse complement strand
ATGCCGTCGTGATCTCCGGTATATATAAATAAAGACTATTATGTATAAAAAATATGCCGGCAAAAATACCCCATAAAGAAAAGGTTGCGGCATTTTTTGATAAAACGTCGCGTCCGAATCCCGCATAAATGTATAGAGAATTGCGATTGTTGCCAGGCCGCCCGCTATCCAAGACAGGAGCGTCGTCCTCAGATGAAGTCCCCGCTGGTAAAGAGACGAAATCAATATTCCCGCGATTATCATTAAAATCGAGATCAATACCGGCGCGACAACCGGCCCGATCCATGGAACCGGTATCAGAAAAAGAATATCCCAGTCAAGAATTGATGCCGGCCACCCCAGCGTGAATTTGAGCCAGATATAATAGAATATATCCCAGAGACCGAAAGCGAATATGAAATATCCGAACCGCTCCCAGAAACGGCGGGTCGCAACCGCCGCCGCCGTGTATAGCATAATTATCGTCGCAATTTCACGCAAAACCTCAACCGTGATTATTTTCGACGGCATCACGCGGAGCGGAAAAGAAAATCCCCCCGGATAGTACAGTTCCCGAAGATAAACGACTACCGCCGCTTCAAGAAAACCCATCGCCGCCCCGAAAAAGAAAAGATAGGTTAATTTGCCTAAATGACGGCTCTCTTCCCTGCGCATCGCCGAGATCAAATCCTTCCGCTTACCTCATAATTATCTTTTGATTTTAAGAAATCCCTCCATCATTTGTCAAGTCAAATAGACCGTCTCCAATAGACTCGAAAACCGTTCAGAAGACGCCGGCAGAAATCCTATCCTTCCGAAACAACCTGATCCTCTCAGCACAACTCCGGCCCAGCGAATCAGCGGCGGCTGCGATGTTTTGGAAAATTGACTTGACAATCGGCTTTAATAGTTCTAATTTCATTTTAGAACTCTTGCCGGGCAGGGAGATCATGGAGGTGATCTGTGGGAGAATCAAATTTCTCTCTTGTAAGCGCTCTCATAATCCCATTGGATTGCATTTCTCTCTTTTCCGGATGTTTGCACCCAATCGATTCGCAAGATTCATGGCCATGAAGACAATTAGGTGCTTTCATAGAAGGAGGCGTATCTACCCTGACGCCGCTTAAATGTAAACTGACGGCGCTTCGTCCTTTTCGACCGCTGGCAGTATTAGCATTAGATCTTCGGAACCGTCTCGGTATCCTCAGCCGTAGCCGTCCTGCCGTTTCCCATTTCATGATTTCACTACCTGAAAGACTGGAGAAAATATGAAATTATTCGTCAATGCGATGCTATTTATGCTCCTGGCCTGTGCTTTGCTTCAAGCCGGAGAGCTTATTCCCGGGATCACCGGCAAAGGTGTCAAAATAGGGGTTGCCTGGGGCTCCATGAATACCAATGACGAGGAGTTCAATGCCGGTTCCGCCGGGGGATTCACGGCCGGGGCTTTCCTCACCTATAGCTTCTCCCCCAAGCTGGCGATTCAGCCGGAGTTGCTTTATGTCGCCAAGGGTTCGGGACATGCCAATATCATATATTCCTCGGGCTTTGATTGCGGCTATCTGGAGGTTCCGGTGCTCTTGAAATATACTCCTTCGGATAAGGGCCGGCTGAAACCCGGTCTATACTTTGGACCGGCCATTAGCACGCTCTTGTCCGCCGAGCTCTATTACGATGGATTCTTCAGTGATTATGAAAACGATGTCAAAGACGGCATGAAAAGCCTCGATGTCTCCATCATCGTCGGCGGCGAAGTGGAGTTTCGATCCGCTAAACCGGTGAGTTTTTTTGTTGATGTGAGATATTCTCTGGGCTTGATGAATACGATCGACCCCGCCAAATGGAACGAGGGGCGAAAAATTGTGGACGAAGGGGATATCGGGTTCATTCATTGGATTGACTATGACAGACCCCTTCTTGCGGATGATGCTTATGCCAAAAATAGAGTGTTTTCAATCTCGATTGGCGCCAAATTTAAGTGAGCAAACAATATTATAGAATGATAGTCATCTGGCAGCATGCCTGACCGGTGCCGCCAATCAAGGAGGCCGGAGTTTGATTTACTCCGCACTCGCAATTACACGTAGGAAGGAGACTTTGTATGCGCAACATCTTTAAATTATCACTCGGGCTGGCGGCCCTGGTCGCTCTAATCGTTGGCGTGACAGGCAACGCGCAGGCCTATACCGGCAATCTTCAGATTCCCGGCGAAGGGGTCAATCAAATAATTACGTTGGAGGATGGTTCAACTCTGGTCGGCAAAGTGACCGAGATCCGGGCCGATCAAATCAAATTTCAAACCGACCTGGGCGAGATGACCATCGCCGTCTCGAAAATCAAAACCATCAAAGAGGTCACCGCAAAACAAGAAGTTAAAGAACCGGCCGAAAGCGAAGAAGTCAAAGAACCCGCAAAGACTGAGGACGTCAAAAAGGCTAAAGAAGCCGCTTCGGCGGACGAGTTGGATCAGAATTGGTTCCCCAATCCCAACCGCACCCGTCTTTTGATCGGCCCGACCGCCCGCACTTTGAAAGCCGGCAAAGGATATTTCTACGACCTCTGGATTTTCTTCCCCGGACTCGCCTATGGCATAACCGACAACTTCATGATCTCCGGCGGCGCTTCGGTAATCCCGGACGCTGACGACCAGATGTTTTATATCATGCCCAAATTCAGTTTCAATACGACCAAGGATCTCGATTTGGCCGTCAGTGTGGCCGCCTTCCGCCTGTGGGATGAAACCTTCTATCTCGGCCTCGGCAACCTGACCTACGGTAGCGAAAACAGAAGCCTCACGGGCGCTATCGGTATTGCTTTCACTGATGAAAAAGTTGCCGACAAACCGGCCGTCATGGTCGGCGGCGAATATCGTTTGGGCCGCCGCTCTTCGCTGGTCGGCGAGAGCTGGTTTATCCCGGGCGATAACGACAATGGTATTCTCGGTATGGGGGCCCTGAGATTAATGGGTGAGCAGATGACCATCGACTTCGGTTTCGCGGCTTCCCTCGACGACCGCAGCGGTGAATTTGACGAAAACGGCCGCCCCGAGGAAGATGAAATTAATTGGCTTCCGTATATCGACTTTGTCTGGAATTTCTAAATCACGCGAATAGTACAGAAAGTCCGATATATGTCCCTATTCTGCCGTTTTGTCACACTGGTCGTTTTGCTTACGGTGCCTGTTCGCGCCGAGTTACCGGCCGAGAGCTTCCAATTTATTCGGACTGCTCCCGGCCTCTCTTTGCATAAAGATATGTTCATGTTGCCGGTCACCTTATGCGAGGAGTACGACGGCGCCCAAACCGAGGCGGTTTTCCAGATCAGCGCCAAGCACCAGCTCTTCGACACTCGGATTTATTTCGCCTACACTCAAATCTCCTTCTGGCAGGCTTACGATCGCAACAATTCCGCCCCTTTCCGCGAAACCAATTATAACCCGGAACTATTTTATCGCACCGGCCTGCTCCCGTTCTCTGCCGGACAGGTCGGCGCCGATATCGGTTTCGAGCACGAATCCAACGGCCAGCGGCCGCCAGTTTCACGAAGCTGGAATTTGCTTTACGCCGCTCCGTATTACTCCCGCGCCAATCTCCTACTATATCTCAAACTCCGGTACCGTTTCCCGGAAGACAAAAAGGTCCATCCGCTCGACGCCTTGGGCGATGACAACCCGGATATCACCGATTTTCTCGGCTACAGCGACCTTAAACTGTACTACCGCTTTCCCTGGCGCCACATGGTCCACCTGATGCTCCACGGCAATATCGGGAAGGGCCGGGGCGGCGTGGTCATGAGTTATAGCATTCCGGTATCCAGGAAGAATATAAGTTATTTTATCGTACGGATATCTAACGGCTACGGCGAGAGCCTGGTCGATTACAACCGCCCCCTGACCCGAATCGGCTTCGGCATCATGTTCTCGCGATGAACACCCGGCGCGGCGTCGCCCTCACTGGATCTGATGCTTCTTTACCAGTAGGACAAGCATTCCTGCTTGTCCATCCTTATCTCTGCCCGTCCCCCGCAAACCTCTTCGTCCCCCATTAAAACCGTAAGGATCGACCCATGCGTCGGCCCCGGCTGGACATGCAACATCCGCCTTTAACCGCGCGATGACTATCTATATTCCCAGGCCGCGATATGATTGACGGTCACTCCGCCGGCGGTCGTGAATTGCCCGGCGACAATCAATTTGTCGTTAAAGACGATGGCGGCTCTAACGGCATTATTCATTCCGCTTCCCATGAATGTCCAGGTTGAGCCATCCCACGAAGCCACATTTGGGGCACCGCTCGGCGCCGTGGTGTGGAGACTACCGCCGATAATTACTTTGCCGTTATAGAAAGTGATCGCGTTTACCCCGCCCTTCATATCCGTCCCGATCGCTCCCCAGTGAGAGCCGTACCAGAGCGCGATCCCCTGGGCCAGTACTCCGCCGGCGTAGTAAAAGTCGCCCCCGACAACTAAGGAGTCGCCGTTTACCATAAGCGCATTGACACTGCTGTACTCACCCATTCCGGGACCGACATCGGACCAGTTATACCCGTCCCAGGCCGCGAGACCATAGGCCAAAACCGTGCCCGCGGAGTCAAAATTGCCCCCCGCTATAAGATTGGGACCGTAATCGATGAGACACCGCACATAATTTTCCGTTCCCTTCCCGAGAGCCGACCAGGATGAGCCGTTATATGAAGCGATATGCCGGGCGTTCACGCCACCGGCGGTAGTGAACCCTCCTCCGGCGACCAGTACGCCCTCCGAGACGGTGAGCGCATAGACAATGTCATTCATTCCGCTTCCGATCGGTTCCCACGATGAGCCGTTCCAGGCGGCGATGTAATTGGCGGAGTACCCTCCCACAACATTAAAATAGCCGCCCGCGATCAGCTTGTTGTTATATGTCGTCAGTGCCGCGACAAAACTATTCATGCCGGTCCCGAGCGGTGTCCAGGCGGAACCATCCCAGGCGGCGATATTATTGGCCGCGACCCCGCCGGCGGTATCAAATCCTCCTCCTGCAATCAATTTGCCGTCATAAATAGCAAGGGCCAAAATAAAACCATTCGTGCCGCTCCCGAGAGGCCTCCAGGACCAGCTTCGGGCCGGGGCGGTCGGTTTGTCATCATCGGAACAACCGGAAATTAGAAAGCCTGCCAATAACAATAAGCAGGCCGCCACAATGAAGAGCTTTGCATGATACATATAGGACCTCTTAATGCCTTACAGAATCAATGAACCGCATGCCGTCAGACATTGCGGATATCCTGATACCTCAATTTACGACATAACTCGCGCAATCGCAACGGCTCTTTGATATTCACTTTTCCATGTGCGGCCCGGCATTTGACGGGCCCGGATCCTCGGGTGCCACCCCCACATTCCGTGCGCGGCAGACTTCGGTTCCCGTAGGTCGGAACCCCCGAGTCCCGATTTATCGGGACGTGGTTCCGACATCTTTTCTAGCGTGCCTCATATCCTATCCTCCCGCATGTTTGCAAGACATTGAAAGACAGCCAGTTGAATTTACCCCGCGAGAGTGAAGCCAAAATGCAAATCCGTAATGATGTGAACGGCAACGGGATAGACGATGGTGGGTTCGCTTTCGAAAAAAATTCTGCCCTGAGATATGCGGGAATTTTCACGATAACAGACTGTACTATAGCAGATTGAGCAAAAGAGCGGCGATGCCGCAAATTCGGGTTTGCTCCGGGTTTCAGGCCGGTCGA
>CALMKK010000392.1 GCA_937867135.1 uncultured candidate division Zixibacteria bacterium | reverse complement strand
CCGCTCTTTCACAATCGTCACGCATATGTGGGCAAAGCTATTTTGGCCTGTTTATGCTTGGCGGTCGGGTTGCTACTGTTTGCCTGCGGTTCCCCCCCTCCCGCCCCACTCGAGACGGCGCCAGGTGAGGAGATTACGCTCCCGCGTAACTATATTGTCGTATTTATTATTCACGGCGACGGAGGCTACCTTTTTCACGATTCCGACGGCAATGATTACAGAGCGGACGAAGTGGCTCTCGCAGGTGCGCAAAAGGTCGCGGCGAAGAACTCTCAAGCCGAGGTGTTCATTTTTCACGAAAAACACAGAAGGCATTTCTTGCTCGTCTTTCCTCGGCATGATGGAGAATTCTATTACTACCGGAACGGACGGCTGCTCGCCCGCGAATCATACTGGCGCGATAAGGGACAATCACGCTTCGATCCCGAAGTAACGCTCTATAATCGATTTCGTGCGAAAGAGCGACCTCGGCCGATGAGATTATTCCTCTACTTCGGTCATGAAATTCCAGAAGTTGCCGGCAAGGGCTATGATGCATCATACCGGGATAGGGCGTTCACTGTTAATGATCTTGCGGACGGATTAAAACACTTCACACGTGATTCGACGAAATTCGACCTCATCGTGCTCTCCAGCTGTTTTAATGGCACCCCGCACACCATCTCTGCTCTTACTCCATACGCACGATATATAATGGCTTCCCCCGGCAATCTCCACCTCTCGTATTTTGATCTCCGCCCCTTTGAAGAATTGAACGTCGGCTTGCGCAATGGAGATGTGGCCGCGTTCGCAAAGGAGTGTGCCCGGATATCCTTCGATCGGCTGGCAAGAGATATCCAGACGGAAATCACGGTTGCTATATACGATGTGGATCGGGTCCAAGGATTCCTGCGCTCCGTCGACGGTGTTTACGATCATGCCTTAAGCACATTGAAGGAGAAAGTGTCGATATCTATTGAACACTGCGATTGCGGCGAGGATTCCGCATACGTGCGACCGGCGATGGGTGAGGGTGTGGATGTATTGTTCCGTCCGGCCCGCTTCGGGCGCTCAGCACAAAAACAGAATCATTCCGGATGGGAATGTCCCAAGCTTTTGAAGTAGCAGTGTGTTATGGGAAATGTAGTGGTTCAGATAAAATCGGACACGGAAGATCTTTTGGTTAAGACGAAGTTTTGGTGATTAAGTCCTAACGAAAAAGGGCCATGTTCACAACACGCTCGAGAAACTGGCTCTTAACACCTGATTGGAACCAGCCACTTCTTACACACTGAAGGAATGGTGCGATCATCAACGGCACGGGCCTCCAAACAGCAAAAGTAGGTCGGGTCTCGATACGCGAATGGAATGAGCAGTAGAGAAACCCGACATCTTCTTTCTCCTGCATTTTTCATATCAATTTGATGTTGATCGGCCATCGGGGGCCTTTGATAGAAAGGGGTTATATAATTATACCTTGTACCCAAGATCAAAGAAAATCGGCCAAAATGACAAGCAGGAATGCTTGTCCTACCGCCGACCGCTATCGGCAATGTCGGAACCTACACGGTCTATCGGCGGTGTCGGAACCACAGGGTTTCCGATTGGCATGAAACCAACCCGCTCAAAACACCCTTTTTCTTCAATTTTGTCATTTTTGGCCGGTTCCGGAATTTTCGCCCAAGTCACTTACGGACATCGGCTTGCCCGTCTTATCGACTCCCCGTCAAAATTCCAAAATCACCCTTTTTTCACTCAAAGCTGCCATCGCAACTCTTTACTTGTCAATCTGTTGCGGAAATATACACGACCCGGAAAAACGAAAAATTTTTACAAAACAAACCCACTATTCTCATATCCCTTTCCCCCCTATCACCTTACCCCGATTCTTGGAATGGCTTCGCTTTGTCCGCCCCTTGCGGGGCAATAGGTTACAGGCGGTTTCCCGTAAATGGCGAAACTATGTTCGCATTTTTCGTAGGAACGGTGCTGAGCGGATCCTCTGTGGGCCCGGCCATCGACAGCGCAGATCCGCCGGAAATCTATTTTCTCTTCGACTTGCGTTTCTTGGGCGGCTCGGGAGCTTTCTTCTTGGCGTCCTTCTTCTCATTGTTGTGGCCGCGCTCATCGCCCTCTTTAAACTCCTTGGCCATCTTGTCGAGCGCCTTATCGACCAGATCAAAAACCGAGCCCTTGGTGAATCCGGCTTTGGGAAGCTCCTTCCCGGCCGGTTTGCCGGTCAGGATTTCGATGCCTTCGTCAATCGTCGTCACCGGATAGATATGGAATTTACCTTTCTCGACCGCCTGCACCACCTCGCTCTTGAGGTGCAAATCATCCACGTTCTGCACCGGTATGATAACGCCCTGTTTGCCGGTCAGTCCCTTGGCTTTGCAGACCGCGAAAAATCCCTCGATTTTCTCGTTCACGCCTCCGATCGGTTGAATCTGCCCCAATTGATTGACCGAGCCGGTCACGGCCGTTCCCTGATCGATCGGAAGGCCGGAGAGGGCCGAAAGGATGGCGTAGATTTCGGTCGACGAGGCCGAGTCGCCGTCAACCCCGGAATACGACTGCTCGAAACAAATCGAGGCCGACATCACCAGCGGTTTATTTTTGGCGAATTTGCCGCGCAGATAGCCGCCCAGGACCAGCACCCCTTTATTGTGAATCGGGCCGGACAGTTCCGCCTCGCGCTCGATATTTATCACCCCGGCGCGCCCGACCGAGACGCTTACGGTCAGCCGGGTGGGGCGGCCGAAAGCGTACTCGCCGGTATCGTAAACCGAGAGGCCGTTGATCTGCCCCACGGTTTTGCCGGTCGTGGAAATCAGGAGAATTTCATTATCATACATTTCCTGAATCCGATCCTCGACCAGATTGACCCGTTCCTGTCCCTGACGAATCGCCGTGGCGACATCTTCGGCTTTGACCATTTTGTGTTTCAATTCCCCGGCCACCAGCGCCGCCTCGCGAATCAGGTCGGCGATATTGGTGAAGCGGGTCGAGATCCGATCCTTCCGTCCGGCCAGACGGCTCCCCTGGGAGGCGATCGCTTCAAGGGCGGAATTATCGAACGGCATCAGCTTTTCATCCTCGGTGATTTTGCGCACGAAAGAGACATACTGCCTCAGGGCGGTATCATTCATTTTCATCTGCGAGTCGAATTCGGCCTTGATCTTGAAAATTTTCTTGAAATCTTCTTCCAGTTCAAGGAGGGCGTTATAGATGCGCCTTTCGCCGATAAGAACCACTTTCAATTTAATCGGAATCGGCTCCGGTTTCAGCCCCGATCCGGCCATCATGTAGAACGGATCATAGCTTCCGATTTCAAGAAATCCGGTCATAAGGGTTCTTTTTAATGGTTGCCAGACGCCAGCCTCGGAAAAAAGGTCCATGGCATGGATAACAAGGAATCCGCCCGAGGCTTTAAGCAGAGAACCGGCGCGGATACGGGAGAAATCGGTCCGCCAGTAGCCGTAGCGGTCGACCACTCGCTCGGTGCTGCCGAAAAGATTTCGGTAGGACGGGGAATGCTCGACAATAACCGGGGTTTTGGTGGTTTCGGCATTGTTGAGAATCAGATTGACGGAAAACTCTTCAAACGGTTCTCTCTTTCGAAAGGGCGGGGCTTCTTCCTCGCCCCGGCGCGGGGTGGCCTCGCGGAATCGATCCAGTTCCCCGACCAGAGCGGCCCCGACCTGATCCAGATAATTGATAACTTTCGGGTCCGGAAATTTCTTTTTGAGGACATCAATTTTGTCTACGATTAAAGGACCTATGAACGATTGATCGAGTTTTTCCAGAGCCTCATCCATTTTCACGGCCAGTTTTTTGGATTCAATTTCGACCACCGACATTTCCCGTTTGAGCCGTTCCAGTTTCTGTTCGATTTCCTCCAGTCTCTGAGCCGCGAATTTGCCTTCCTTGACCAATTGCTCCAGCCGGTTGACCGAAACCGGTTCATTGTCAACCAGCGGCTGAAGCTCGTTATGAACGCCCAACCCGACCTGGAGTTGCACCATCACAAAACCTTCGTCGGTCATCTTTTTTTCAAAATCATTTATGAATTTCTTCTGGCGGTCGCCGAAATCGGAAGCGATGGCGTTTCGTTTGGCCTTATAATCCTGGCTCATGAAGATTTTGGGAATCGATTTGCGCAAATTGGTAATTGTATATTCGACATCGCGCTTGAACAGCCTTCCCTCACCCGCCTTGAAAATTAGGGCCAGCGGGGAATCGGGTGCCTGGAAATTGTTGACATAACAGATATCCTGAAGATTCGGCTTATAATGATCAAGTTCCTCGAGAAGTTGCTTGATGGTGGTGGAACGGCCGGTTCCGATTAGGCCGGTCACAAAAATGTTGTAACCGCGGCTGTGGATTTTAAGACCCAGCCGTATGGCTTTAACGGCACGTTCCTGGCCGATGACACTGCAGCAGGGATCGGCATCCTTTGAGGAATTGATGTTAAGCTTTTTGAAATCTATTTTTGGCGTGAGATCTTTGACCTTGAGTTCATATGTTTTATTGGGCACGGGCGAACCTCCGAAATTATATGTTACGGCCAATATAAATGCTTCAAAGTCTCAAAACAAGGCGGACTTGACAAAGGCTCAAAACTGATTATATTCGGCCGACATTTGGATTTTTAATGGCGGTATCGTCTAGTGGCCCAGGACGGGTGGTTCTCAGCCATCAAACCGGGGTTCGATTCCCCGTACCGCTACCAAAAATCCAAGCGGCTTGCATTACATATCCCAGATGGCATCCGAATTCGCTTCTCCATATATCTTTGAACACGGGCGGGCCATCTTTTTCGAATGGGGAGCAATTTTCTTACATCACATAACCACGCGCGATTTGATTTTTGTCGGAAATGTATGTTCAATCACTCAAAAATTGCTTGATTAGGCTCTGATGAAAATAGATATTTCTCTGAAGATAATAATGACGACTTTAGAATGGGCAAGGCGTGATTCATTTTCCAATAAGCGGCGTTGACACATATTGGTGGCTTCCCTCATTGACGGCATTTGCAATTTCAAGCCTGACCTCGATGGGGGGAGTATCCGGCGCCGTATTGATTCTCCCCTTTCAAGTAAGTTTTCTGGGATTTTCCGGTCCCGCTGTCAGTCCGACCAATCTCTTGTATAATATTATAGCCGTGCCAAGCGGGGTGTATCGGTATTGCCGCGAAGGGCGTATGGTTTGGCCCCTGACCTGGATTATTATCGCCGGGATTACGCCGGGATTGTTTTTCGGGGCGATTGTTAGAATAAAATATTTTCCCGATGCGAAGACATTTAAGCTTTTCGTGGGGGCGGTACTGCTGTATATCGGAATAAGGTTGCTGGCGAGCCTTCTGAAAAGGGGCGCCGAATTTATGGCGAAAGCCACTGGTGGTGGCGATTTTCGCATCGCGGGGGCAAAATTCGGTTTCAAGAGGATATGCTATTTATTCAATGATACCCAATACTACGCTTCAACCCCGGGACTTTTCGGTTTGAGTCTTATGGTCGGGCTGGTCGGCGGGGCTTACGGAATTGGAGGCGGAGCGATTATCGCGCCGTTTCTTGTCACCATGTTCCGTCTGCCGATCCATACGGTGGGGGGAGCGGCGCTAATGAGCACTTTTATTTCATCATTAGCGGGGGTAATAATTTACGCACTTATCTCTCCCTACTATTCCGATACTCAATTGGCAATTTCACCGGATTGGTTTCTTGGCGCTCTTTTCGGGCTTGGAGGGATATTTGGCATGTATTTGGGGGCGCGATTACAGAAATTTGTTTCGGCCCGATTGATCAAGAGTATTCTGGCGGTCTGTGTTTTATCCATCGCAGTCAAATATATCCTGGAATTTTTCCATTAGCAGGAGTTGTCGGAAATAAAGCGAACAGGACACCCGGCCAGATTGATAATTTTAATTCCAATTGGCGATTTTCCGACGCCGAAGATAATGGCTGAATTCAGAAATTGAACTGTAAAATCGACAAAAATCATATTGATTTTCAATAGAGGAGTGGCTATAATATTATCATCTATTCCGGCCGGGTCGTTTTAATTTGCTGGAAGGTGATAGGAAACCATAAGATATGCGTCAATTAAATGAGCTGGTGGCGTAGTCTATTCTTCATCAGACGGAAGTATTCCGAACAGGTTCTCAGCGCAATTCAAGATAAGTTCAATCATTTCATTGCAATATTGGATAAAAATAATCGGATTTTAAGAGTCATCGGCGATTTGGAAGAGAAATCGCACGGGGAATATCTTTTTGACACGAATTATATCCGAAGCAGTCTCATCGAAATGCAAATCGGGCTCGACTCAATAATTGAGGAATTAATCAATTTGGGCGGACCGCGGTATGCCGTTTTGAGAGAAAGGCGCGCCATGATCAGCGCTGAGATAGAACAGGCGTTATCAGGTGAGCATTCTATAAGACGCGACGATTATACTCTTTCTTTTGATGAAATCGACAGCAACCGTGTTTTCAGTGTCGGCAGTAAGAATGCGCAGTTGGGGGAAATAAGGACCCAATTGGGTTTGCCGGTTCCCGATGGTTTCGCCATCAGCGCCTGGGCCTACAAGCATTTCATTGACGCCAATAATCTTCAGGAACGAATTACCGATCGGATCGGGGCTCTTGACTTAAAATGTCATGCGGATCTGGATAAGGTGAGTGAAGAGATTAGAGAATTGGTTACCTCCTGCCCTGTTCCCGAGGATCTGGTCCAGGCCCTGAAGAGCAGTTGCGCCGAATTGGCCGGTCGGTCTCAGGCGACAAGATTTGCGCTTCGTTCCAGTGCGATCGGCGAAGATACCCAGTTCAGTTTTGCGGGGCAATATGCCACTTTCCTCAATATTCAGGAAAGTGAATTGGTGGAGAAATATCGTGAGGTTTTGGCCAGCAAATTCACGCCGAAGGCAATTTATTACTTCCTGAGTCATGCTTTGGTCGAATCGGAATTGGCCATGAGTGTAGGTTGCGTGGCCATGATTAACGCCGACGCGGCCGGAGTTATTTATACCCGGGACCCTGTGCATCCTGACGATGATTGCCTGTTAATCAGTTCCGTCTTTGGTCTGGGGAAATATCTTGTCGACGGAAAGCTGACGCCGGATTTGTTCCGGGTATCGCGCCGGGATAATTCTGTCAAGGAAATGCGTATCGCCAAGAAGCCGGTGCGTTTGGTGATGGACAGCGAGGGTGGAATATCCGAAGAAAAACTTCCGGAAGCAGAACAAGAAAAGCCATCACTCAACGAGGAGCAGATGAAATTTCTCGCGTTCAGCGCCCTAAAGATTGAAGAACATTATGGCGTTCCGCAGGACGTTGAATGGGCCAAAGATCAGAACGGGCGGATATTTTTCCTTCAGACGCGCCCTTTACGGATAATAAAATCCCGACCGACAATGGCTGTTGAAACAAAGTATCTTGAACTTCTGCTGTCCGGCGGGACAATTGTTTGTCCCGGATGCGGCGGCGGGCCGGTTTATCATATATCGGAAAGTCAGGATTTGGAACGCGTGCCTGATGGCGCCGTTCTTTGCGCCTTATCCCCGTTTCCCGGCCTTATCACCGTAATGGGTAAAATTAGGGCGCTGGTCACATCGGTGGGAAATGTGGCGAGCCACATGGCAACTCTGGCTCGTGAATATGGAATACCCACTTTAGTCGGCGTTTCGGAGCTGAAAAAGTTACCGGACGGCCTTCAGGTCACTGTTGATGCAACCGGGACCGCCATTTATCGCGGGATTCAAAAGGAACTGATCGAAGCGCGTCGGCCGCAGGATGAAATAATCGATGAAACCGGTATTTTTAATATACTTAAAAGAGTCCTGGCCCATATCGTCCCATTGAACCTGATTGGCCGGGAAGACAATGAATTCACGCCGGAAAATTGTCGGACTTATCACGACATTACACGCTTTGCTCATCAAAAAGCCATGGAGGAAATGTTCTCCCGGGCCGTAAAAACCGAAGGTAAATACGAAATTGGCTCGCGTCTGAAGAGCAATATCCCCCTTAATATTATCATAATATATATAGATCGGAGTCTTCCGACCAGACCGGGCCAGCGATCGATTGGCGAAGACGATATCGATTCAATTCCAATGAAGGCATTCT
>CALMKK010000391.1 GCA_937867135.1 uncultured candidate division Zixibacteria bacterium | reverse complement strand
ATTGAAGGGCATTACTTCCTTCCCTTCCTTTCCTGGCTGCCCCATCGCATCGCCGATATCTATATGAAACTGACCGGGAAGAGGGGAATTTACGATGTTCGTCTTCTTTCCCTGCGGCGCCTTGGTCACCTGACCGCCGATTTTTGGCGGCATGACTACACGCGCCTTCTCTTTCAATACCCACGGGCCTTTTGCGCCGATGATATAATCAAACCGGGGAATGTTATTTCCCGTCTGCCCGGCCTTATTTTCTATTTGCTATATCCTCTGTTCCCGGCCTGGGTCTGGGTTCTGACCCCCAAAAAATAATTCCTTTCCCTGAAACGCCAAAATCTTCTTTTATTTTCTCAACACTCTTATATTATTGAGGACTTAAAAGCATTTGGTGAAATATGGATTGGTGCGAAATAAAGGCTCCGGCCAAAATTAATTTATTTCTGAGAGTCTTGGAAAAAAGGAGTGATAACTATCATAATATCTGCTCCTGGTTTCAGGCGGTCAGTCTCTTTGATTTTCTCCATTTCACGAAATCTTCCGCCGGATTCGACCTGATGATTGATTCACACACCGAATTGCCTTCCGATGAAAATAATCTGATAATTAAGACCGCCGGTCTTCTATTTATCAAATTCAATCTGCCCGGCGGGCTGACCATTCGTTTGAAAAAGAATATCCCGATTGCTGCCGGTCTGGCCGGCGGGTCATCCGACGCCGCCGCAACCATTTACGCCATAAATAAATTATATGATCTGGATTTGTCCCTCCCGCAAATGCGGAAATTGGCCCTGGAAATCGGCTCTGATGTCCCTTTTTTCTTTTCATCCGGACAGGCCGAAATTACCGGCCGCGGCGAAATTATTAAAGACATTCCCTTGCCGACCGACTACTTTATTTTATTGATCACCCCTCCTCTCCACATCTCCACGGCTGAGAGTTATCGCCGCCTAAATTTAGGCTTGACAACAGGAAAGGGGGTTGTTAACTTATCCCACTGCGTTAATTTTGATGAATTAATTGGCAGGATTTGCGATATTGGCAACGACTTCGAAACCATCCATCTGGCGTCCTACCCGATTTTGGGGCGGATAAAAGATGTATTAAATAAGGCTGGAGCCAGGATTGCCCGCATGAGTGGTTCCGGGCCGACAGTTTTTGGTTTGTTCGACAAGATGCCTGAGAGGGAAGATTTGTTTCAAATCACCCGGGGGGATTGGCAGGTAGTTGAGGTTCGGCCAATAACCCTCCCCGCTTGGGACTGACAAGTTTTATTAACCTTTGGCGGGAGGATTAGCAGTGGAAATCACTGAAGTACGCATTATCTTGCGGGACGAGGACAAGTTGAAGGGTTTTGCCAATGTCACCTTCGACAACGCTTTTGTGATTCGCGGCATGAAAATTATATCCGGGAATAAAGGATATTTCGTTTCGATGCCGAGCCGAAAGCGACCGGACGGCACCCATCAGGATGTGGCCCATCCGGTCAACAATGAAACGAGACGTTTGATAGAGGAGAAGGTGCTGGCCGCCTATGAGGCGGAGCTGAAAGCCAAAAGCAAAGGGTAACAAAAATCCGCACTGGGGTGTCGTCAAGCGGTAAGACACAAGCCTTTGGAGCTTGGATTCCCAGGTTCGAATCCTGGCACCCCAGCTATTTTTAGCCTCATTGCCACGAGGACAATTTTTATTCCCGGATAGCTTTAACCATTTGTCTCCAAAGAAGTATAATTACTATGGACTTAAAACTGATCGCCGGCAACTCCAACCGCCCCCTGGCTCAGAAAATCGCCCGTTATATCGGGGCCGAATTGAGTGCCATTGAAATCAAAAGATTTTCCGACGGCGAAATCTTTGTCCAGATAAACGAGAATATCCGCGGCAGCGATGTCTTCATCATACAATCCACCAATGCCCCCGCGGAAAACATGATGGAACTCTTGATCATGATCGAGGCCGCGCGGCGGGCGTCGGCTTCCCGTATCACCGCCGTGATCCCATATTACGGTTACGGACGTCAGGATCGCAAGGACCGGCCGCGGGTCGCCATCACCGCCAAATTAATCGCCAATCTCATCACTACCGCCGGCGCCGATCGGGTCATTACCATGGACCTCCACGCCGCGCAAATTCAGGGCTTTTTCGATATCCCCCACGATCACTTATATTCCTCGCGGGTTTTTAACGATCACCTGGTGAATATGGGTATCGAAAATCCGGTCGTGGTTTCGCCCGATGTCGGCTCCATCAAAATGGCGCGGGCCTTCGCCAAGTCGTTCAAGGCGAGCCTGGCGATTGTTGATAAACGCCGCCCCGCCCCGAATCAATCGGAAATCATGAATATTATCGGTGAGATCCGGGGACGCAATATCATTATCCGCGACGATATGGTCGATACCGGGGGCACCCTGTGTCAGGCCGCCGAGGCGCTGGCCGCGGCCGGGGCGCTCGACATTTACGCCGTCTGCACCCACCCCGTTCTCTCCGGAAATTCCGTCGAGCGGATCAGCAACTGCGTAATTAAAAAGATGATTATATCGGATTCGATCAATGTTGAAGTGAAAATCCTTACAGATAAATTTGTGGTTTTGTCATGCGCCAATCTTTTCGGCGAAGCGATCATGCGAATCTCCGGTGAAAAATCGGTTTCGTCGCTCTTCGATGATTAGGCGCTCCCCTGTTTGAAAAATAATGTTTTGGAGGTTTAGATAAGAAATGAAAGAAATCAGACTCAACGCCCGAACCAGAGAAGGTGTCGGCAAAGAAATTTCCCGCAAGACCCGCCGGACCGGATT
>CALMKK010000390.1 GCA_937867135.1 uncultured candidate division Zixibacteria bacterium | reverse complement strand
AATTATCAAATATTATATATCAATATCGAAATTTGCACGCTATTGATAGCCGCATTCACTTAATTGAGTCTTTGAGAAGCGTTACAGATTTTCTTATTGAACAGGGAATAGTATCAGACGAAGGCACTGCCAATTTATTGATTATTCAAGACGTCTGGAACTACTTTCCCAAATATTCCAGACAATTTGGATTATTTATTCGGGGTGGCCTTGGACTGAAGGCGTCATTTCAAGGTGGCCAGGATGGGCAAAGCCGTGAGGACAGATATTATGAAGATCTAGTAGATTTTGATTCCCATTCGCTTGCCGGGTATCCGCTGATTCAAGAAAATAATCGCTATACTTTCGAACATACTATTTATAAAAGAACAGATATCTATTCCGAATTTCTATTTGATTATTACAGACCGCTGAATCTAAAATGGCAATTCAGCGCCAACTACCGGGCGCGATATTATTTATACTCAAAAATGAAAAATTATTCAGATAAGTATGATTCCGAAATCGGCAGTGTCAATTACAGGGAGGATATTGATACCTATAAGGAAAATGTGGATATGACTTTATATTCTTCTTTATCATATATAATTGATTCCAGAAGCGCATGCCTGCAAAAAATTAATATATATTACTCACATTGGAAACTTGAGAGCGATTCCCGTCACCGTTTAGACTCCCTGAGGCAAGATTTATTTGATAAATCGGCTCAGAATGAAGTAGGACTAAATTTGGCGTCGACTTTTAATTATAGAATTGCAATTCCCACGACCTTGGTGATAGGAGCGTCTTACAATATATTTTGGTCTTTTCCATTTGAAGGAGAGCATTATCATAGCAGCAATTTCAATTTTTCCATTGCCGTGGAACATAATATTTTTTAAGGCGACTATATCCCAAATCCAGGGTGTAACGGGCAAGAGATTTGGAAGCTCGGAATACTGCATAATTAGGTTACTCGGCAGGTGTTAGCGCCGCCTTCAAGGCCCCAATAGATATGATATCATTGATCTCCTCGATAAGAGCGATTCTCTCCGGATGACCGCTGGCCAGGGCCCCTTTCAGGACTATCGGAACGATATCGTTATTCTCGGCGCCGATGCCTGTGGCGTTGACGCAAAATTCGGCGCAAAAACCGCTGATGATGACGGTATCGATATCGAGAGAATGCAATTGTGTCGCTAAATTAGTCTTATTGAAGGCATCGCCGTAGGTTTTAAGAATTTTGATATCACTGTCCCTCAGCTTAACACTCTCAGGCAAATCGAAATCCCGTGAACCCGGCACAAGCCCCGCTTCCTTATTCTGGTGCTGGATGGCGATTATGGGAAGATTCCGTTCCCTAAAGAGCTCAATGGCCGTGCTTATATATTCTATGGCGTTATTCAGCGAGTCGGTCGTCACGGCATTGCGCGCGAAAAACTTATTTTGAATATCAATAATTAATAATGCCGGTTTCATAATCTTATCTCCCCGTGAATCATCGCCTTTTCCACGCCTCGTATGTCCTTTTTATCTGGCCGATATGGCGCGACAAATGATCGTTGTAAGAATCAAGCCAATCTTCAAGAGTCA
>CALMKK010000389.1 GCA_937867135.1 uncultured candidate division Zixibacteria bacterium | reverse complement strand
TCTGCGGCGACGCCAATAACGATTCAAAAGTGAATATCAGTGATGTCGCCTTTCTCTTAAACTACTTATTCAAACACGGACCCACCCCTGTTCATCCGGCCGCGGCCGATGTCAACTGCAACGGCGTCATCAACATCATTGATCCCGTATATATACTGAATACCCTCTATAAGCACGGACCGGCACTTCAATGTTGCGGATGATTATTATTATCAACAATTAGTAGAAAACTATTAGGCCTCAAGGGCGGTCGCAAAACCGCCCTTTTTAATTTTATTCAATAATAGCGATTTTTGAACAATAAAAAACCGACAGAACAAAGGTTCTGTCGGCCCAATAATCTTCATATAATGAAAATCTATGAAACTGCCTTTATTAATTCCCTTGCAATTACCAGCCGCTGAATCTCCGATGTTCCTTCCCCGATTTCACACAGCTTGACATCACGCCAGATTCTCTCCGCCGGATACTTGCCGGTAAAGCATCCCACGCCTCCAAGAATTTGTATCGCCTTGGCCGCCGTCCGCGTTCCAACCTCTCCGGCATATAATTTCGCCATCGCCGAATCCTGACTAAAAATCATTCCGGCATCTTTCTTTGCGGCGGCGCCATAAACCAGATATCGAGCCGCTTGAATTTCGGTCGCCATATCGGCCAATTGCCACTGGATCGCCTGATACTCCGCAATCGGCTTGCCGAATTGTACCCGCTCGGTGGCATATTTGAGGGCACAATCAAAGGCCCCTTGCGCCAATCCGAGCGCCATCGCCGCTATTGAAATCCGGCCGCCATCCAGAGTAATCATGAACTGCTTGAATCCTTCGCCCAATTTGCCTAATTGGTTTTCCTTAGGAATAATCAAATCGGTAAAATGAAGGAACGCCGTATCGCTTCCCCGCAAACCCATTTTATTTTCTTTCTTTCCGATATCGTATCCCGGCCATCCTTTTTCTAAAATAAAAGAAGAGATTGCTTTTACGCCCGGTTCGTCGGACGTTCGCGCCGTCGCAATAGATGCGAAAGCATGCGAGGCCGATGTAATAAAACACTTGGTGCCGTTCATCACCCAGTGATCGCCTTTAAGCTCGGCTTTGGTTTTGGTGGCTCCGGCATCGGACCCGGCTTCCGGCTCGGTTAGACCGAATGCAATCAATTCCCCGCCGGTCGCCCGCGGCAGATATTTCTTCCTCTGTTCTTCGGTGCCAAATTTATATATGGGAAATAGCCCCAGCGAATTATGAGCCGCAATGGTTATCCCGGTGGAACCGCACACCCGCGATAATTCCTCGACCGCGATTGAATAGCAAATCGTATCAACCGGCTTCCCGCCATATTCTTCCGGCACCACCATCCCCATTAGTCCCATTTCCGCCAGAGACTTTAGGTGCCTGCCCATAAATTCCTGCTTTTCGTCTAATTCCGCCGCACTCGGCGCGATTTTTTCCAACGCATAGGCACGAATCTTTTCCCTGAATTCCTGATGTCTTTTTTCCAAAAGCATCTCTACTCCTTTAAAAGGTCGCGTGCGATGGTCATTTTCTGCGCTTCTGTGGTTCCTTCATACAGCTCGGTCACACGAGCATCCCGGAAATACCGCTCTACCGGATATTCTTTCATATAGCCGTAACCGCCATGAATTTGAACCGCCTCATTTACTACGAAATTAGCCATCCGACTGCAGAATAATTTTGCCATCGAAGCCTCGCGGACGATTGCTTTCCCCTCGTCCTTCATTGCCGCCGCTCGATAGGCAAGAATCCGTCCCGCTTCAATTTCTGTCGCCATATCGGCCAGTTTGAATTGAATCGCCTGGAAATTGGCGATCGGCTGTTTGAATTGTTTCCGCTCCTTGGCATACTTGATGGCTTCCTCCAGTGCGGCGCGAGCGATGCCGATAGCTTGAAAGGATACCCCGATCCGCCCCGAGTTGAGAATGGAAAGAGCCATTTTAAAACCCTGCCCGGGTTCGCCGATTATGTTCTCCTTGGGGACTTTGACATCGATGAATGATACTTCCCGCGTATCCGAAGCTCTCATCCCACACTTATTCTCCGGGGCTCCGATCGATATCCCCGGCGTATCTTTCTCAATGGCCAAGCAGGAAATTCCTTTGTTGCCTGCCGATGGATCCGTAACGGCAAATACGATAAAAATCCCCGCAAATCCGGCATTGGTTACGAAGGTCTTGGTACCGTTCACAAGAAAATGGTCGCCTTTATCGATAGCCGTGGTCGCCATACTTGCTACATCCGTTCCCGCATTCGGCTCCGTAACGCAATATGATCCCACCATCCCCGTCGCCATTTTTGCCAGATATTTATTTTTTAGAAAGTCGGAGCCGTATTTATGGATGATCTCACAGCACAGGGAGTTTTGCACCGACATCAGAATACCGACCCCGGCACACGCCGCGCAAATCTCTTCAAGAGCCCCGGCAAAGCTGACGGTCGAAAGCCCCAGCCCACCAAATTCCTCGGGAAGCATCATCCCCAGATAGCCCAATCCGGCCATTTCATTCACCAATTCCTGGGGAACGCCGTCCTCTTCGTCATATTTCATGGCATTGGGAAGGAGCCGTTTCTGAGCAAACTCCCGAGCCGTATCCTTAATCATCAGGTCATCTTCAGACAGGCAGAAATCCATAAATTGTCTCCTTAATTACTTATCATATACGAAGAAGCCGCGCCCGGTTTTGCGGCCCAAATATCCGGCCTGAACCATTTTCCACAACAATGGACAGGGACGATATTTTGAATCGGAAAATCCTTTGTACAATACTTCCATAATCGCCAGACAAACATCAAGGCCGATAAAATCGGCCAGCGTCAACGGCCCCATCGGATGATTCATCCCCAGTTTCATTACGGTATCAATATCTTCCGCCGATGCCACGCCCTCCATCAGGGCGTAAATGGCCTCATTGATCATCGGCATCAATATTCGATTGGAAATAAAGCCGGGAAAATCATTAACCTCAACCGGGGTTTTTCCCAGTCGTCGCGACAATTCCTGCGTTAAATGAAACGTGTCGTTGCTGGTAGCGATCCCGCGTATCAATTCAACCAGCGACATCATCGGCACCGGATTCATAAAATGCATACCGATTACCCGCTCGGCCCGGCGCGTCATGGCCGCCAGTTGCGTAATCGGCAACGATGACGTATTGGAGGCAAGAATCGCGCCATTGGTGCAGATCGAATCAAGTTGCTTGAAAATAGCTATCTTTGCCTCCAGATTTTCGTAAATGGCCTCTATTATAATCTGGGCTTCGCCAAGCTCCTCCGATTTCGTCGATAATTTTATTCTGCACAGCGTTTCATTCTTGGCTTGCTCCGTTATTTTTTCCTTTTTCACCATTCGATCCAAATTGGCGGTAATGGTCTTTTTGGCTTTTTCCAGAAGATCACCGGAGGTATCGACTAAAATCACATCATAACCGGATTGAGCACAAACATGCGCAATCCCGTTCCCCATGGTCCCGCCGCCGATCACACCTATTTTCTTGATGTCTTCCAAACGCATAGTCATCAACTCCATCATTCTCACGTTAATTCAATTGCCATCGCAACGGCGTGGCCTCCCCCGAGACACAACGTTGCCAAACCATTTTTCTTTCCCCGATCTTTGAGGGCATAAATAAGCGTCGTCAGAACACGAGCCCCTGAGGCCCCAATCGGGTGTCCCAGTGCCACGGCTCCGCCGTGGACATTGACCCGGCTCCAATCCCAGCCCAGTTCCTTGCCGTCGGCCAGCGCCTGCACCGAAAACGCCTCATTGGCCTCGATCAAGTCGAAATGATTGACATCGACTCCCATTTTATTACAGAGCTTTCTGACGGCCAGAATCGGCGAGAAGAAAAGCAGTTCCGGCTCGATTCCCGCTGTCGTGTATTCAATTACTCTTGCCAGCGGCGTCAAGTTATTCTCCTTCATGAATTTCTCCGAAACTACCACTGTAGCCGCTGAACCATCATTAAGGCCCGGCGCATTTCCGGCCGTAACCGTCCCATCCTTCTCAAAGGCCGGTCTCAATTTGGCCAATCCTTCCATCGAAATATCGGAACGGGGACATTCATCCCTATCAAACATCTTCGGGTCACCTTTTTTCTGAGGAATCGCCACCGGAAATATCTCGTTTTTGAATTTTCCCTGCTCGATAGCCGCCAGGGCCTTCTTATGGGAATTGTATGCGAACTCATCCTGCTCTTCGCGCGAAATCCCCGCCTTGCGGGCGGTTAACTCGGCGGCGCTTCCCATATGCCAGTTCTTAAAGGCGCACCATAAGCCGTCAAGCACCATTGAATCCTGAAGTTTCTTGTCCCCAAATTTGAGTCCCGCTTTGGCCCCATGCAGAACAAAAGGTGTTCCGGACATTGATTCCATCCCGCCGGCCACCACGCACTCCTGATCGCCCGCTCTTATCGACTGAGCCGCCAACATTACCGCCTTCAAGCCCGAACCGCAGACCTTATTGATTGTCATCGCCGCCACTTCAGCCGGTAAACCACTCCCCATGGCCGCCTGACGCGCCGGCGCCTGACCCACTCCCGCTTGAACCACTTGTCCCATAATAACTTCATCTATTTTCTTGGGATCAATTTTGGCCCGATGAACCGCTTCCTTAATGGCCAGCGCCCCCAATTGCGTGGCTGTGAATCCTGAAAGCCCACCCAAAAATGTTCCGATTGCCGAACGGCATGCCGACACGATATATGCTTCATTTCTATTGGACATAGAATCCTCCGGGTTCTTTTGGTTTTGACGTTTTAGGCTTATAAATTTATGGAATCAAGGCAGATAAATCAAGTGAAAATTGTCACAAATATGACTGAAAATCTTTGAATTTTTTTGTTGACAAGATAAGCCAATTGCGATTTTATAGACCCCGACAAAACTAACTCACGGAGGAGTCCTGCAACAGGATTTCGAAAAGACATTTAGAGAAAGGAGATTTTATGAAGAAACTCGCGTTGGTAGGATTGCTGATTATGGTTATGGCTATTTCGGCAGTCGCGCAGACCTCCCCCATCGACAAGAAGAGCTGGTTCTTGGGCGGCTCCGTCTATTTCCAGACCCAGAGCGGCGACCTGTATAAAGTCGGCGACAAGAGCCCCTCAACCATCAACATTGGGCCGTCGTTCGGTTACTTTGTGGCCCCCAGCATCTTTGTCGGCGCCGATGTCATGTATAACCAGTATAAAGTCGGCGATGCTAAGACTACTTCTATGGGTATCGGCCCGGTTGTCGGTTATTATTTTAACATGAATAAGGCCCGCACCGAAGTCAAAGGGGCCGTTTATCCCTATATTAAGGGCTTTTTCCAGTATGCCAGTTTAAAAGATGAGACTGGCACTGAAACCAGCAAAATGACTGGAACCAGCTTTGGCGCAATGGGTGGCATCAATTATATGCTTTCCGAAGCGGTGGCCCTTGATATCGCCGTGAAATTCAGTTCCGACAAAGCCAAACAGAAAGAACCTGTGGAAGGCGAATCGGTTTCCGGATCAACCATTATGGTCGGTGCCGGTGTAACCTATTTTATTTGGAAGTAACATCTCCGTGAGTTAAACTAAAAAACCGGGCCAGATGGCCCGGTTTTTTTATGATTTATCTATCCAATCAAACAACCATTTTCCATACATTGACTATTTTCTTATTCAAAAAAAAAGAGGCCCAGTGTAACACCGAGCCTCTTTAGCAGTGTCTCGAATTCATGGAAACCGTAACCTTCAGAAATTTACGGCCAAATCGAGATTCGAACAGATTTCACGCGCCTTGTTTAACGGAATCCACGGGTCTTCCGCTATCCGGGTGACAATATTTTCATCCCGACTGACAATATTCATGGTCGGACTGTGACCCAATGATACACCTTCATCGGGAACACGGTACAGCCAGCCGGTATCGTGGCAATAATACGCGCCGGATTCGGTGATTTCGTTAAAGGGGATTGTTACCTTACGCGATAGTGCCCTGGGTCCCTCGGACTGCGGCAGGTTGGATAGATGCTTGGAAGTCATGCTTCCTCCTTGGTTTTTCCCACTTTCGCGGCAACCGCCCGTACAACGTTCCTTGCTCATGCACATCGGTCCTCCGCGAAGCAAAGGGAAGTTTATAACATCTTATCCATTATCAACCGTTTCAACAAATCTACCTCGCCGCTTTTTTAATGAATGATCTTTTAATATCGTTTATTAATTTTACGCCCCTCTCCCATAAAAGTTTGCATTTGCGGCCACAAATTATTATGTCGAACAACAATGCACTATCCCCCTGATTCACCGTGATATTGGGTGTAAAAGTACATTACTTGTCTCAAGCGCATGCTTGCCCGGAGGCGGCCGGATAATGCAAGTGGATGAATGGGAAGAATCTGCTTTTTGATTAATTTATCATTAATCGAATTATTATTCTATAATGGTAATATTAGTTCCGCGTTTTGGTCTTGTTCGTGCTGATGATTTTAATTTGATACAATTGTCTCCGAGTAAAATAATTCGCAATAGTTTGGAATGACAATACAATAATTGAAGCAAACCAACTAATAATTTAGAGACACAGCCTAGTTTTCCAAAATTTCCGATTCTTGAGTTTAAATATCCAGCTCGATTATGGGAATATCGGTCCCCACCTGATCCCCGTCTTTGAAATTTATCTTCTTAACTTTACCGGCCGCCGGAGAATTAACCTGATTTTCCATCTTCATCGCCTCGACAATTACAATCGGCTGTTTCGCCTCCACCTCATCCCCTTCGGCCACCAGTATTTTCACTACTTTGCCCGGCATCGGCGCAAATATCTTGTCCTTGGCCAGAGCGGCTCCCCCCGCCGATGAATTTGTCGTATCGTCCGCATTTA
>CALMKK010000388.1 GCA_937867135.1 uncultured candidate division Zixibacteria bacterium | reverse complement strand
TTTCGGATTCATCTCCGATTTCCACCCAGCCCACCTGTTTTACCTTTTTGATCCCTTTTTCGTGTCGGGCATATCCGAAACCGTCGGATCCAATTACTGTTCCACTATGAATGGTGATTTCATTTCCCAGAATCGTACCGTCAAGTATAATCACTCCCGGATAGATACGGCAATTATTTCCGACTCTTACCTTATGGCCTAAGTAGGTCTGAGGATATATTATTGCGTTATCGCCAACGCTCGATTCATTGCCAATGTGTACAAGAGCTCCAATTGCGCTATTTGAACCGATAACCGCGGATGGGGCCACAATGGCAGAGGCATCAACGCCCGGGGACACGGTCTTCTGCATTGGATAAAGCTCATCTAGAATGATGGCAAGGGCCAAATACGGATTACTGTGCCTGATAGCGGGAAGGCGCCTAAATTCAGATTTTTCCGAAATAACCACGGCTGACGCCGCGGTGGTCGAGAGATATTTTTCGTAGCGGCTATTGGCGACGAAAGTTATCTGTCCGGTATGCGCCGATTCGATCGGCGCCGCCGATTCAATCGTAATAGCGCCGTCTCCAATCAATTCACCTTCGGTAATTTCGGCCAGTTTTTTTAACGGTATACCCATGGCCCGATCGATTATTCATTCTTCCAGAATTTTCAGGACTTTATCGGTAATATCATAATCTTTTTTGGCATACACCAGCCCGTCGGAATTGAACACAAAATCATAATTACCTTCGGTGGCGACCCGTTCAATGGCGGCATTGATCTTTTCCATTAACGGTTTCACCAACTCCGCGTTTTTCTTATCGGCGACGCCGCCGGGGCCGAAAGTGTCGCGAGTGTAGGAATCAAGAAGCTGTTTTTTTGCTGCGATGGCCGCTTCTCGTTCCTTCTTCTTGTCCGGGGAGAGAATCAATTTCTGTTTGTCGTATTCACTTTGCAGGTCGTCGATTTGTTTCTGCATATTTTTGGCCTCATCATCCCAGGCCTTGTATTGCGTGTTGAAATCTTCCTGAGCTTTGGCCAATTCCTTGAATTCGGAAAGTATTCTTTGGGAATCGACATATCCGAATTTCCCGACCTGGGCCCAAATCGACGGTGCCGTTGACATCAGCAAGAAAAGCCCCAAAATCCCCGCCAATAATCCTTTAACTTTCATTGCCAATACTCCTTTTCAATACCATATAAAATAATATTATCTAAATGTAGTTCCCACCTGAAAATGGGGATGCCATCCTTTTTTCTGATCGTCCTTTTTATCGAGCGGGTAGCCAAAATCAAATCCGATTGTGCCTACTCCGGGAACAACCAGGCGAAATCCGAGGCCAACTCCTTTATAAAGACCGGATATCTTAATATCTCGGGCATTGAGCCACGAATTGCCCATATCAAAGAAGAGAAGGGTATATAATTGATTTTGAATAACGGGGATTTGCAGTTCGAGATTTCCGATTAGCATAAATTTCCCCCGCACCGTAGCCCTGCCGTTGATGGTCTGTGATTTTGCAAAAGATGAATCTAGGCGTAAAGAACTATCCGCAAGACGACTGTAATAATGATAATACGTAGTGTCCGACACGATTGTTGTGGTATCAGGAGTCAATGAACCATCATCATACCCACGCACAATCCCATCATACCCGGTTCCGCCGGGAGAGAATCGATCGAATTCCAGTATTTTGTCGTCGCCGCCGGCATTCATAATAGCGCCGTACACCAATTTGCCGGCCAAGGCGATTTTCCAAAATACCGGAATGAATTTATCAACTTCAATCATATGTTTTTGATAGTTCCAATGACCGCCCAATACATTTCCAGTGTTGGAGAAAGTGTAAGAAAGGACGGAACCCGAGGTGGCAAATTCGGGGAGATTGCGGCTGTCTCTTTCCAAAGTGAACCCCATGCTGGAGGAATTAAACCATCGCTCCTGATAATCAAGAAGTGAACCCGGCAAAATTTTGCCGTAGGTGGTTACTAGCGTGTCGGAATAAACATCATTAGCTTCCCTAACAATGATATGGTTATAGGTTTGCTCAGAATAAGCCTGTGTATAGGCCGTGCTGAAATCGTAGAAACGATCCCCTTCCAGGCGATAATTGGCATAAAGGCGGAAATAATTGTCGGGCCAGCGCAGCCGTCGCCCGATGCGGATGGAACCGCCGCGCCGACCTTCGGTGTAATCATCATACCAGCGTCGGTTTGTAAAATACAATTCGGTTCCCAAAAGAGTTGGCGTAGAAAACAGCCACGGTTCTGTAAACGAAATAGAATAAGAATTGCGGCGGCTTCCGACATCGACGCTGAATGATAGATTTTGCCCCATGCCGCGGAAATTGGGAATCCCCAGACCGAAAGTGCCGACAAATTTGTCCTGGCCTGAATATCCGGCCCCGGCCGAAATCTGACCGGTTGCTTTTTCCTCTACTTTTACCTGAACATCGACATCACCGGAGGGAAGGTCTGATATATCGGGAGTGACATTGGCAAAATAATTGAGTTGCATAATGTCGCGGATGGATCGGATTAGAAGCGAGCGATGAAAGACCTGGCCAGGGGCGAGAGACATCTCGCGCCGAATTACTTTCTCCTTGGTTTTGGTATTGCCGATGATATTGACAAGATTGACCTTGGATGGAAGTCCCTCGACAATATCAAAAGTTATGTCTATCAGGGTATCCCGCGTTTTGCGATCATCGACTATACGGGTATGAAGATACCCCTTTTCCTGGTAAAGAAAATAAATTTCATAGGTCGATTTATCGAATTTATCCTGATCAAAAACCTGTCCTTCTCTATATTTAAGGATACTGGCGATATCCGGCGATTTGAAAATTTCATTTCCCTTGAAATCAGTCTTTCCAAAATAGTACCGTGGTCCTTCATAGATGTCCAGATATATGGTCATTCGATTTATGGCAGTGTCGATTTTAAATGAATCCGATTTCAGATAGGAATCGATAAACCCCTTCTTATGCATATATTCGATAATCTTATCTTTATCTTCAGGATATTTTTCTTTATCGAAATCCGATGATTTTAAGAAACCCCGCCTGCGGTTACGCATATTGCCGATAATATCCGAGGCCTTGAGGCGCGAATTGCCCGTCAATACGACATTCGCCACTTTGACTTTCGATCCTTCATCTATTTTATAGGTCAGAAAAACCTGGGAGGAATCGGCGGAGTAAGTGATACTCCCGGCGGCTTTAGCCAGGAAATACCCCTTTTCAGCATAGAGCTTTTCAATCTCGACTTTTTTATCGAATATAAGACTGGGCAGGGCATAAGAACCGGGCCCAATTTTAATTTTTTCCAGCAAGTCTTTACTTTTAAATTTGGTATTGCCTTTGAATTCGACGCCGGTAAGTTTGGGCAATTCGACTACTTTGATAAGAACACTTATTCCCCCGGTAACCTCCTCGGCATTTATGGAGACATCTTTGAAAAATCCGAGACCATATAATCTTTTAATGGCATCCTGGGTGGTGGCCGAAGACAGCTGATCTCCCGTCTTAATATTGGCCACTGATAGGATAAGATTGGTGGAGGCCTCCTTATTGCCTTCAACCTTAACATCGACGACATTGAATGACTGAGCCCGGCTATCCGGAATTATTCCACCCAGAAGCAATACTGATAATATTAAAGACCGGAAAAAAAGCAATTCCGGTCTTCTGATTCCTATGGTGTGGTTGCGGGGATTCAATTTTCGGGAGAGACAATCTTATTAATTTTGATTTCGGTATATTTCTGCCGATGCGCGTTGTGCCGACGATTTTTGGTGCGACGCTTAAATTTATAGACATCAACCTTCTCTGCCAGCCCCTCACCAAGGACTTCCGCTTCCACGCGAGCCGAAGTTAGATAGGGGTTGCCGACTAGCGCGTTATCACCGCTTTTCACCAGGAGGACCTTCTCCAGAGAAACAGTTTCGCCCGGCTTAATCGCGAGAAAGGGAACTTTCAGAATCGTGCCGACTTCCGCATTAAACTGCAATCCGCCAGATTCAAAAACAGCATACATTACCTGACTCCTCCTCTATACAATCGAATTCTGAGTAGTTTATAAAGAGTTATAACTTAAGACTTTTCGTCCCACTGTCAAGATAAAATTTAACCTTTTATCTTATATTAAGTTATCAATAGTCTCATATATGTTAAACGTCTAAGATTCGAGTCGGTTCCATAACAAATCACCGTTATAAAGATTTAGGAGATTTTTTATTAAATGTGATGGAAAAGGGGGGTTCTTCGTTTATAATATATAGATTAATTATGAATAACCTTAAGAAAAACAATCGACTGCAAAGCGATAAAGCAAAGAGTGAATTAATACCGGCCAACAATTTTAGACTTGTCTCCGCTTATTCACCTCGAGGAGATCAGCCGGGCGCCATTTCGGAATTGCTGACAGGACTTAGGCTGGGCCATAAATACCAAACTCTTTTGGGTGTCACCGGTTCCGGCAAGACTTTCACGGTTGCCAATGTGATCGAAAAATACCAACGCCCGACTCTTGTGATTTCTCATAATAAGACCCTGGCGGCGCAACTATATGGGGAGCTAAAAGCCTTTTTCCCGCAGAATGCAGTTGAGTTTTTTATAAGTTACTACGACTACTATCAGCCGGAGGCATATCTCCCGACCACCGATACTTATATCGAAAAAGATACAGCCATGAATGATGATATCGATCGCCTGCGCCTGCGAGCTACGGCCTCGCTTCTGGAGCGGGAGGATGTAATCATTGTGGCTTCGGTGTCCTGTATATATGGTTTGGGTTCGCCCAAAGACTATAAAGAACTCCTCCTTTTTCTGGAAGTCGGTCAGCATTATGAACGTGATGATATTATCCGTAAATTGATCGATATTCATTATAATCGCAATGATATCGATTTTTCGCGGGGCAATTTTCGGGTCCGAGGAGATACGATTGAATTGATTCCCGCTTATCAGGAAACGGCCCTTCGGATTGAATTATTCGGAGATGATATCGACCGGATCAGTGAGATTGACCCCTTGACCGGCGAAATAATGGGGGAACGAAAAAAAGTGGCGATCTATCCGGCCAAGCATTTTGTGACCACCGAACCGAAATTAGAAAAAGCGGTTACCGCTATCTCGGAGGAGCTCGAAGGACGGCTGATTCAGTTACGAAATGCCGGCAAACTGCTGGAGGCGCAAAGGCTGGAATCGCGCACCAGATATGATCTGGAGATGATGAAAGAAATCGGCTACTGCAGCGGCATTGAGAATTATTCCCGTCATTTGACCGGCCGGGTGCAGGGGGAGAGACCGGCCACGCTTATGGACTTTTTCCCCAAAGATTTTCTTATTATAATTGACGAATCGCATCAAACGGTGCCGCAACTGCGCGGGATGTTTGCCGGGGATCGATCCCGTAAAGAGGTCTTAGTGGAACACGGCTTCAGGTTACCGTCGGCGCTGGACAATAGGCCGCTATACTTTGACGAATTTGAATCTATGATAGACAAGGTAATTTTTGTATCGGCAACGCCCGCCGATTATGAATTGGAAAAAACGGGGGGAGTGATTGTTGAACAGGTCATACGTCCGACCGGATTATGCGACCCGAAAATCACAATCCGGCCGCTGGCCCATCAGGTTGATGATTTAATGGAAGAAGTCCGCCGCCGGGCGGGAGCCGGAGAGCGAGTTCTTGTCACAACTCTGACCAAACGGATGGCGGAAGACTTGACCGATTACCTGGCCAAGTTGGGCATTCGGGTGCGCTATTTGCATAGCGAAATTGACGCTATCGATCGAACCGAAATTATTCGCGATTTGCGGCTGGCTGAATTTGACGTCTTGGTGGGGATAAATTTATTGCGCGAAGGGCTGGACCTGCCGGAAGTATCATTGGTGGCGATTCTTGATGCGGATAAAGAGGGATTCCTTCGTTCCGAGCGATCATTGATTCAGACGGCGGGGCGAGCGGCCCGAAATAAGAACGGCGAAGTCATTTTTTATGCCGACAAAATCACCAATTCGATGCGAAAGGCAATTGATGAGACCGAGCGCCGCCGCCTGAAACAACTGGAGTACAATCGGATCAATAATGTCAATCCTGAAACCATTTTTAAAACCAGGGAAGAGATTCTGCAGGCGACACGGTTCGCCGATTCCAAGACGCCCGAGCTGGAGGCGGTGGAAAAGCCCGACTATTTTGCGGATATGACCGCGGAAGGCAAAATAGCCTTTCTCCTGAAAGCGATGAAGAAAGCCGCTGACAATTTGGAATTTGAAACCGCCGCCGCGATTCGCGACGAAATAAAAAATATTAAAGAGGATTTGAAAAAGAAGCGGAGCCGTAAATGATCAAATGGAATAAATTATTGATTGTTATTTTCACGACGAGCGTGATTCTGCAATGGGTTTCAGGATGCAGCAAAAGAACCTTTACAACCGATTCCACTTATGCCGAGGAAATGCAAAGGTTCATTGTTGATTCCGAGGATGGCCGGGAGCTTTTCAACCCGAATATCTTTTCGGGACGATCATTCTATCCGCATTATGACTCCCTTCATCTCTATTTCTACACCATTGACTCGAGCCGACGAAGCATCGGCATCAGCGTGGGGAATAAACCGGTCGATATTTTCCCTTTTGAATCTATCTATGATGCGCTGGGAACGGTCCGGGACACATATTACGGCCATCTGAATCGTGTTGTGGGTAATGATACAGTCCCCGCTTACAAAGTCACAAATTCACTTACACGATATGCATATTTCTTAAAATTGTACAATGATTATTATGAATATCGTGGCTGGCGCTTTTGGGGATTTGTCGGTGGTAATTATAATCAAACCGCTGTGCTGGGAGGACGGATTTTTGGACCTCCCGGGCATGTAACCTGGCCTGCAACGCCACCGGAATCTCCGCCCATTCCAGGAAGCGGCCGAGGCTATTACATTAATGATGATTCCATTCCAAAATTTCCGCTGGGCGATTCATTGATTCTCCTAACCAACGTCCCTGATATTTTATTAACAGAAATAGGGGATTCCGGTATCGGTGCAATTAATGCCGTGCCATTCAATACGCGATATATGGCGGGATGGCGAATACCATCTGCCAGCGCCGCATTATATCATTTGATATTGTTTGATGTCCCGGGGCAATTTAAGGTTGATACCCTTGAAAATAATTCCGTGGAATCAACCCTTATTAAAACCTTCGACTATGTGATTCCCTATAAAGTTGACATTTAGTTCAATCCGGCAATCTTTAATAAATCGAATGGAACAAGACCCGTCTTAATATGATGCAAGGTCTTGCATATAAATTGAAATTCAATTCACGACCACCATTTCAATAATTAATTAATTGAAATGCGCGCGGAAATTACCTGGAGTCTCCACGGATTTTATTATCTCATTGAAAATTCAGTAAATAGCATGAAGCGAATATCTTGGACATTCTGAAAGCGTGTAATATGGATTCATTTTTCCCCGGCGAACTGATTTTTGTTTGGCCTGGCGAGGTTGGACAGAAAAGGGCAAGAAAATTGCGTGATAAAGGTTCGGCAAAATAGCTAAATTGAAAATGGGATAAGATTGCCTATGCTAATTACTTTAACGAATTGGAGAACGGCATTTAAAATCCCATTAAAAGACTCTCTGGAAGAGGTTTTGGGCGATTATGCAGGGCAAAAATGACTTGACAGTAATGGCGTTAACAATATATTACTATTGGTTTTTGAGCGCATTACTTCAGGTTCATAAAGCCGCTTGGAAACATAGCCTATTGGAACCGATAGGTTGGGAAAATACTACTGTTTTTTTACTTGTCAAAGGGGATAGCCTCAGTCTTCCTACCTCGCCGCCAGTAGTTAAATGCCTCAGGTTCAATGGTGATATTTTGGAGGAAAGATGGATAGATTGAAACTGCTTGTGACGGGTGCGGTTTCGTTTTTATTTTTAATATTTACCGCTTCTTCAGCATTCGGTGCCGGAATAGCAATTCCCTCAAATTCAGAGTCAAGCCTCTCGGGAACTGAGAGTGGCGTCGAGCCGGCCGGTCTCTGGCCGCCGCGCTTCGATTCCCTTAAAACTAACGATAGTTTCTTTGTTTGTAGCGGATCAACAATTTATGACACAATCAGGGCCATTTCTACTTCGTTGGTTTCCGGAAAGATATTAACCCTGACCAAAATATCCGGGCCGGGTGTATTTTCATCCACGCCGGCGGCCGATACGGTTTACGGATATTTCAGTTACAAAGCGACTATTTCAGAGACCTTTCAAGTTACTTACGAAGTTAAGACCCAGGATGGGTATTTGGCTACTGCAACCAAAACCTATAATATTTTTGTCAACGGTGCTCCCGTCATTATCACCGGCGACAGTTCTTTTTATAGTTGTTGGTCCGGTCAGGCATTCCAATATGGGATTAGAGCCACGGATCCGGAAAATGATCCATTGACTTATGTTTTGTTATCCGGGGACGGAAGGATCGATCCGCAAAGCGGTTTGCTCACATTTTTCGCCGATACGGCCGGCCAATATTGTTTTCGCATTTGGGTATCGGATTCCTGCGGCGCCGATACGGCAAAGATTTGTCTTAATGTAAATTTCAATTCGCCGCCCTTTGTTACGGGATTTGAAAAGAAAGTCACTCTCTGTGCGGTTGATACGGTTTGTTTCTCGGTTTTTGGCGGTGACCCTGATCCGGGTGATTCTATTGAAATAATGCAATTGGACGGCCCCGGTTCATTTCAAATGGTCGATAGTATTTCGGGCCGCACCTGTTTCCTGCCCGAGAATGTTGATTCAGCGACTTATACCTTTATATATGGCGTTACCGATCGCTGCTCGCGGGGCGAAGACAGCAAAGCCATGGCGACTCCGCCGCTTCCGACCGATACGGTCACGATTACGGTGATTATTATTCCGGGACCGCAAGTTACCTGTCCGAATGATACTTCAATTGTCCTCTGTACCCCCGACACCGTTTGCCTGCCGATAAGCGGTATGCCGGAAAATTTAGAGCAAGTGCAGATTTATCCCAATTCGGCCTGGTATGATGACATAAATCAAACCATTTGTTTCTTCGCCGATAAAAACGAAGAAAAACAAATCGCGGTAGTTGTATCCGGACCCTGCGGTGTCGATAGTTGCCTTACAAAAGTGAATATCAAATTGAACGCGGCGCCGCTGGTGAAAATGGGCGGCGATTCCACCCTGTTGGGGTGCGTACCGGAGCCGGTTTGTATTGCCGTAAACATTTCAGATTCGAATAATAACATCGCCTCGATATCGAGCAATTTGGGTATTTATTCAGATGGACAAGTCTGCTTCACGCCGCCGGAAGCCGGGACCTATGGAATTATAGTGACGGCAATAGATTCATGCGGTGCCATTGGCCGAGATACCATAAATATAACTTATAACCGTTCCGAAATCGTGACATTGGAATGCCCGCGCGATACCTCAATATTCATCTGTAATCCGGATACAATTTACCTGCCGCTTGGAGGCGTCCCGCAAGGGGCGACGATTACCGTCACTCCGCCCTCAGTCTGGTTTAACGAGGCATCCGGTTCGATCTGCTTCTACACCAATTGTTCGGTTGAAAAAAATATCAAGGTTGTGGTTTTAACAGAGTGCGGCAAAGACAGTTGTAACTTTACGGCCAGCGTAAAGATGAATTCTCGACCGTTGGTTATGCTTGCACCCGATACTACCGTAAGTCTTTGCGTGCCGACGGAAATTTGTCTGCCGGCGGCCATTAGCGATGTGGATGGCAATATTTCTACTATAATAACTTCGCGGGGAGCCCGCTATGATTCCACGACCGGCCATGTTTGTGTAACCCCGGTCAATGAGGGTATTAATTCTGTTCAATTGTGGGCTGTCGATTCCTGCGGAGCACATGGAGTAGCGAGTGTCAAAATAAATGTGAAATTCAATAAGCCGCCGGTCGTGATATCGGGACCCGATATTGACATAATGCAGTGTATGCCTGCGGAGGTTTGCATTCCTGTTTCCATTACGGATGCTGAAAATGACCTTTCAAATATTACCGTCTTACCGGTCGGCCATTACGATGTGGATCGCGGAGTGGTTTGTTTTACGCCTGATACCAGCGGAATTTACAACATTATTACTATCGCCTCCGATAAATGTGGCCTGGTTGGTAGCGATACGACCACGGTACGTATTCATCAGAACCAGCTTCCGGCTGTCACAGCTTCAGATACGTCGGTTTATATCTGCAAATCCGAAACGGTCTGTGCACCGGTCCAGTTTAGCGACCCCGATCACAATATAGCATCTATTAGCGTAAGCGGAGGGGCCCATTATTCGAATGGTTTCATATGTTTTGATCCGGCCGGAACCGGCCAATTCTCATTTATTATTACTGCCACCGATTCCTGCGGGGCCTCAGCTGCGGACACGGCCCATATTAATGTTATCATAAATTCCGCCCCGGTGGTTTCCAGTGCCGACAATTTTGCCGTCGTCCGATGTGATACAAGTTCAATCTGCTTAGCCGTTAATGTTGCCGATATTAACGACAATTTGATGAATGTTGCCTCCAATCTTGGGATCTACGATTCTCGGACGCATCAAATTTGTTTCAATCCTAATGGGCCGGGCACTTATACGGTAATCGTGACGGCCGTCGATTCCTGTTATGCTTCCTCATCCGATACGACAATTATAACGGTAGAAAAGGGACCGATTCCGGCAATTTCCTGCCCCGAATCGCCGGTTTTGCTGGAAGGGTGCATTGGAATTGATTCGCTCTGCATAAGTGTCCCCATTGCCGGTGCTGATTCGATCTTTGTTCCCAACGGTTCGTGGAAAAATGGTAATTTGTGTTTTGCTGCTCCGAGTATAGCCGTTGAAAAAGACACCTCTTTTATATTGATTGCGGCAAACGATTGTGGCCGAGATACCTGTATTATTAGCGCCCATATCAAACTTCTGGACAAACCGATTGTCTCAGGTCCGGACAGCGTTAAATTTACTGTCTGCGCCGGAGAGATCGTTTGCTCGGATCTTTCCATTGTCGGCGCTGACAGTGTTAAAATCAGCGGAGGGGCCACTTATGCCGACGGCAAACTCTGCATGACCGCTCAGACACCGGGCCGATTTACAGTGAGTGTTACTGCTTATGGTGTTTGCGGCGTGGTTACGAAAAATGTGATATTTAAAATCAATATAGATTACGGTCCCGTTATATCCTGCCCATCATCGCCAATTCCGATAACGACCTGCGATCCCGTGAATATCTGTATCGACCTGCCGATTACCAACTATACCAATGTCACGGTCGATGGCGGCACATGGTCTAATGGAAAATTATGTTTCAACGCCGATAATAGCGGGGAATATCTGTTGCATGTCACGGCGGAGGGACGTTGCAAAACAGCTACTTGCGATGTCAGGGTCGCGGTTACCATTCCTCCAAGTCCGGTGATTTCATGTCCAACGGCTCCGGTTGATGTCGAATTCTGCGCGCCAATTTCTTATTGCCTAGATTTGCCAATTGCCAATTATGATTCGGTGACAGTGGCCGGCGGCACCTGGGCAAATGGTAAATTGTGCTTTGATATTAATGGTGCGGGATTGATTGAATTGAAGGTAATGGCCCGCAATCAATGCGACCTTGATTCCTGCACGGTAAGAATTAATGCGGTGCAATTGCCAAAGCCCGAAATTGCCTGCCCGCAATCGCCGATTGATCTGGCTCTATGCCAAGTTGGACAAGTTTGCACCGACCTTGCAATATCCCATGCCGATAGTGTGAACGTGGAAGGCGGCTCCTGGTCCGATGGTCGGCTCTGCTTTACTCCGGAAGGATCGGGAACCCATATAGTAAAAATTCATGCATATAATCAGTGTGGGATCGATTCCTGCCAGATCATTTATAATATCAGTGTGGCCGAACCTCTCGTGCTTCAATGCCCGTCCGATACGACAATAACCCTTTGCGGTCCCGAAATTATTTGTCGCCCTGTTAATATTTCGCCGTCCGGAACGGAAGTATTTATTACCCCCACGGGGGAATATAAGGATGGTTCTGTTTGTTTCATGCCGGACACCGCTGGAATCTATAGATTCAAGGTTAAAGGGATGACGGGATGCGCGGAAGACTCATGCGAATATACGGTTAATGTAATATATAACCAAAGGCCGGAAATCGCGGTCAAGGACAGCGCCTATTTCATATGCCGCCCGGGCGAAGAAATCCAGTATCCGGTGCAAGTCAGGGATTATGAAAGCGATCCGATTACTTTCGACTTGCTTTCAAATTACGGCGCAATCAATGATAATGGCGTCATTTCCTTCACAGGGGACACTACCGGAATTTATTGCCTCACCGTTGTGGCATCGGACAGATGTTCTGCCGATACGGCCGCTATTTGCCTTCGAGTAACGGGCAATTCCTCTCCGGAAGTGATCTCGGCGCCCGATACAACGGTTAATGGTTGTTCGCTTGGAGCAATTTGCATTGGAGTATCTGCTAGTGATATGGACAATAATATCGCCTCCATTGCATCAAATATTGGATCTTATGCCGATGGTAAAGTATGTTTCACGCCGGACTCAGCGGGGACTTATTTCATTATAACGACCGCTCTTGATGCCTGCGGGGCGAAGGGAAGCGACACGACAATTGTTGTAGTGACTCCGCCACACCCCTTAGTTCTGGAGTGCCCGCGCGACACTTCTCTATTCATCTGCAATCCGG
>CALMKK010000387.1 GCA_937867135.1 uncultured candidate division Zixibacteria bacterium | reverse complement strand
ATGATTAAACGGTAGTGGGCAAAAAAAAGCCCGGCTCTCCAAGAAGGCCGGGCTTTTAATTTCGATATAGCGGAAATGTCTATTTTTTATCCATTTCGGCCATGTATTTCCGCACCGAGTCGGCAATAGGAGATTGGGGATCAAGTGTCAGGAATTTATTCCAGAATTCCCTGGTTTTCTCATCATTATTCATGCTCCGATAAACAATGCCCATGTTGAAATGAGCCACGGGGTGTTTCGGATTAATAGCGATGGCCCTTTGAAACGCCTCCAGCGCTTTCTGATCCTGATCCATGGAATAATAACAGGCGCCCAGATCGGTAAAGATGTCGGCGTTGCTCGAATCAAGGGCCAGCGCCCTGGTATAGCATTCAATGGCCAGAGGGAAGACTTGATTATCCATAAAATGATTGCCGACCTGAACCAGGCTGTCATAGCTCTTGGGCAAATTGGCGACAATCTGGTCGAAATCGGCCCTGGTTCCGGCCGGCATTCCCGGTATCTGGGGATGCTGGAAATTTTCCTGGTTGACCGCCTGTTCCGGCGCAATCGGCTGTTTCTTTTCCCCTGAAAAGAAAATGATATAGACCACCGAAAGAACAATCAGCACGCCGGCAATCATGGCCGGTTCGCGCCAATTACTGTTTTTTTTCGGGGCCCTTGTATTTGCCGGGGCTTTTAAATCGGCGCCGCAGGATGGGCAAAAGGAAGCCTCGGGAGTAAGCTTTCCGCCGCAGGACGGGCAAAAATCATTAGCCATCTAATTCTCCAACAAAGTAAAAATACATCTATTTTATCGACTATTATACAAAGTTATGCCCGAAGTACCAAGATATTATTTGATCAGGGGCCGAACTTTCAGGAGGGAATCGAGGGCCACCGAATTTTTTTCGAACAGAAGATAATAATATCCCTTTTGATAAACATCGGCATCGGGGGGGCTGAATACGTCGGAAAGCGTATAGACGGTGGCAAAATCACGATTCTTGAAAATGAGATACTCCGTTCCAAACGCCAGACTGACTCCATCCGGTTTCATATGACCGACAAAGAGGAAATAATCGGGAAACCGGAGAAATTCAACCAAGGAATGAAAACCGTAGTGTGCGATATCGCTTGAGGTCAGGCCCCAGGTGTCATAGAAATGCTTATGGCTGAAATATGGGATACGACCGGCATCGGTGATGGAAAAAGTTGTTTCGGGCGGCAGGTTTTGCGCCCAGCGTATAAAATCCATCTGGGCCGCGATAATTTTCTTCTCGTTTTGTACCCATTGATATACCGAATAGGTCGGGCCGAATATCGACAGGATTGAAATTATCAAAAGAATTTTGCGCCATGGTTTTCTTTTGACCTGTCCCAGGCCGTAAAAGGCGACAGCGAACAGCGGGGGAAGAAAAGGGATCAAATATCGCAGATGAAAGCTCATGATCTGGCTGGCCAGCGAACTTATAATGCTCTGGGCAATCACCAGTGCGGCAAAAACGGCCATTTCCTTTTCGTGCAATTTTTTCCGCACGAGCATAATCGAACCGACCGCAAAAAAGATGGCTATGGGGGCAATGAAGGAAAGCATTCTCCCCAGATGCAAAAAACCGTGCAAAGTGGAGGGGGATTTGGCATAAAAAGTGTTCGGCATGGGATAACCGAAAATAAGCAGGCGGGAAATAGTCAATGCCGCAAATGTGAGGAGAGTGATTCCGACGCCACATAAGTTGAACCGCTTATTCGGGCATTCATCCCGGCGATTGAGGAACCAGACCGCGCCGATTAAAATCAGACTTATGGCGATTCCTTCGGGGCGGCACAGGACAATCAAGGATAGAAAAAGATAGGCCCAATTTGATTTTCTCAAATATTGTATGACGGCGGCGGCAATCAAAAAAGCATAAAGGCCGAGCTCCAGACCGCTGACCGCCCAAAAGGCCGTCAGCGGGGTCGCCAAAAAAAGCAGAGGAACCATCCAGAGATATGGATTATCTTCTCTTCGAAAATGGCGAGACCAAAGCCACGCGGCGGCCAGGAAAAAGACAATGCCGAGCATTTTGGCCGATAAATAGGTCGGCAGTCCGACCAGATAGCATAATGAGAGAATCAGAAGCCAGAGAAAATTGGAATAACCTTCCACCGGCTGGTCACCGGGATTATAGACCAATCCATAACCGTCAACCATATTTTCGGCATAGCGGAAGGTGACAAAAGCATCATCAATGGAATAGGCCCAGAACCAGACGACAAAAATAAAAAATAGGCCCAGTGAAACAGCCGCCCAGATATATTTATTTTTCGATATCATTCCCCACCACGCTCGGAACCGATCGCTCTTCGAACCGATATCACCCCTTTGAGCTTTTTAATTTTATCAAGCACCCGCTGCAGCTGGCTCAGATTGTTGACTTCGATGACAATAAAGCCGGTCGAGCTGGTATCGGTGATATTTATATCGGCGCCGCGGACATTGGTGTTGCTGTCGGCGATCGATTCGGTGATTTCGGCCAAAATATTTTTTCGCGGCTCGACATTGACCTCCAACCGCACCACAAAAGTCTGATCTTTGTTCACATCCCATGTGACCGGTACGGTTCGCTCCGGTTGTTTGAGAAGTTCCTGAGCGGCGGGGCAGTCGAGGCGATGTACGGTCACACCGCGCCCCCGCGTGATATATCCGACAACTTCCTCACCGGGAATCGGCTGGCAACATCCGGCGAACCGGAACATCATATTATCCATCCCTTCGATTCGAATGCCCCGTTCGTGGCGCGCCTTGGTGAGAGCCCGTTCGACATTGGAGTCTTTCGCCTCGACTTCAGGCGGAGCCAGCCGAATGGCCACCTGGGTCGCCGAGATATTGCCCTTCCCCAGAGAATGAAATAAACCGTCGACCGAGGTCTGCGACAGCCCCTGGGCAAGGCCCAAGAGTTCCTCATCGGGAGGTAATTTCAAGCGGCGTTTTTTGAGTTCCCGCTCCAATAATTCTTTGCCCAGAGCGACCGCCTGTTCGTACCCCGACTGTTTCAGCCAGCGCCGGATTTTTGTCTTGGCGGCCGAAGTGGTGGCGATATTCAGCCAATCATGAGTGGGATGGCGATGCGAATTGGTCAGGATTTCTACTTCATCGCCGGAATGAAGGGTGGTCGAAAGGGGGCACAGCCGGCCGTTGATTTTGGCGCCGCTGCAATGCAGGCCGACCTCGGTATGGACGGAGAAAGCGAAGTCGATAGGCGTCGCTCCGGCCTGCAAGTGTTTAATTTTGCCGCCCGGAGTATAGACATAAATATCTTCGGCAAACAGGTCAATTTTGAGATATTCCAGAAATTCGGAGGGGTTGGTCATGTCTTTCTGCCAATCGAGAACATCGCGCAACCAGAGCATTTGCTGGTCGGTTTTGTCCAGTTGCTGACGCCCCTCTTTGTAGAGCCAATGAGCCGCAATTCCGTTTTCGGCCACATGATGCATCTCATAGGTGCGAATTTGAATTTCCACGATATTTCCGCCCGGGCCGAAGATGGCGGTATGGAGCGACTGATAATTATTGGGCTTGGGATTGGCGATATAATCGGCAAATTTCCGCCCGACCGGTTTCCAGATTTCATGGACGATGCCGAGGGCATGATAACATTCGGCCTTGGTTCGGATAATAATCCGGATGGCCAGAAGATCCGCAATCTGCTCAAAGGGAACCTTGCGAACCTTGATTTTGCGGTAAATGGAATCGATATGTTTGGCGCGGCCGTAAACTTCGGCCTTGATCCCGGCGTCGCTCAGTTCTTTCTTAATCGGCAGGACAATTTGCCGGACATATTCCTCACGTTCCTCTTTTTTCATTTCGACCTTATTGACGATATCGAAATAAACTTCCGGCTCGAGGAATTTGAGGGAAAGGTCCTCCAGTTCCGTTTTCACCTTGGCAATACCGAACCGATGCGCCAGGGGAGCATAAACTTCACGGGTTTCCCGGGCGATACGAAGCTGTTTATCGCGCGGGAGATGTTCCAGCGTCCTCATATTATGGAGCCTGTCGGCCAGTTTTATCAGAATCACCCGGATATCTTTGGCCATCGAGAGAAGCATTTTGCGGAAATATTCCACTTGCTGTTCTTCTTCCGACTTGAATTTAACCGTCCCCAGCTTGGTAACGCCGTCAACCAGCGCGGCCACTTCCTCCCCGAAATCGTGCTTGATACGATCGATTTTGATATCGGTATCTTCGACCACATCATGCAAAAGACCGGCCATAATGGTGGTGGAATCAAGATGGAGTTCCGCCAATATAAGGGCCACATGAAGGGCATGTTCAACATACGGTTCGCCCGATTCCCGCAGTTGCCCGACATGAGCCTCGGTGGAATATTCATAGGCCTTTCGTATCTGGGCGATATTGATATTGGCGTTGAAGGCTTCAGTTTGAATAATAAATTCGGCTAAATTCATATTCTCATTTTCCTGCGGCCGAAAGAGCCTTTAGCATGTTCGAGACGGCTCTATGCACTTGTGCCACGGTTATACTATCCATTCCTATCGTCGGTTTCTCCGGTTGCAGGACAATATGACCGGTTCCGAGCGGCCCCCATCGGAGCGGCGCCATTACTCTCCGGTGCGGATATAGGCCGACCACCTTTGTTCCGACGGCCGCCGCCAGATGAAGCGGGCCGGTCGAATTGGCTACAGTCAGGTCGGCCAATGATAATACGGCCGCCAGCAATCTCAAATTGGTCTCTCCGGCCAGCGATATGGCGTCGACTTTCGCCCGACGAGCGTCGTTCAAAATCATTTGCTTTTCATCGTTTGATCCGGTAATCAGCGCGGCGATGCCGGAGGCCTTCAGGGAAGCATATAATGTCAGGAAATTCGCGGAGGGCCAGACTTCCGTGGAGCCGCCCGAACCGGGATGAAGAACAACAAACGGATTTTCTATTCCTCTTGATTTCAATAGGTCACGGGCGGCTGTTATTTCCTCAGGACGCAGATAGATGCGCGGTTCCTTTATTTTGGGGCCATCCTTAAAGTACTCGAGGAAATCGAGATTATATTCGCATTCGTGCTTTG
>CALMKK010000386.1 GCA_937867135.1 uncultured candidate division Zixibacteria bacterium | reverse complement strand
ATCCTGTTCTGTAATCTCTACGCCCGGTTCTTGTTCGATAAGGCTTTCTATGAGGAACGGAAAAAAGGGCTGGTGAACCGGACCCGTCTCGATGAAATGATGCTGGCGGCGCAAAAAGAAGCCTTCGCTGGAACCCTCGATCCTGACGACGGTTACCATAAGCTCTTCTGGGCGTCGAAATTGCACTTCTACCTGACCGATTCGCCGTTCTATAATTTCCCGTACACCTTCGGATTTCTGTTCGCAAGCGGGGTATATAATCGGGCCAGAAAAGAAGGATCGGCCTTCGCCGAAAAATACCGGGCCCTTCTGGCCGATACCGGCAAAATGACCAGCGAGCAGGTCGCGAAAAAGCATCTCGGGGTCGATTTGACCAAACCGGAATTCTGGCGTGAGGCGGTCAATCTGGCCCTGGCCGATATCGATCCGTTCGTCAAATTGGCCGGGCAATAGATATCGTACATCGGTTCCCCGGAAACCGAGTTTCATATTTTTTGAGGGCGGGCCCTGCGCCTGCCCCCAACAATTATGTGCGCGGCAGATGTTCAGATCCGCCCGTAGGCCCGTATTGACCGCGCTCGCTCTGAGCACCGTCATTCCGGGCTTGACCCGGAATCCAGCCCCCTCGTATCCTCTTGTCCCGCAAGGGGCGGAATAAAACATACCCAAACAGAATTCGCTGTAAGATATAACGTAACATAATGATACCGCAATAGTGGGTTCGCTCTGCGAAAAAAAAGGGGACCCATAATTTGCACCTTTTTCGATAACAGGTTGCGGATGAAGCAATTGCGGAAATCTTTTTGTGAAAAATAATCGGCTAATTCTGGGCGGCAAAAACCAAATGGCTTATGGTAATAAACGGGCATATTAATAGACCTCTCTGTACTCTGTACATAGAAGCCCGGTTACTCGATTAACACCGAATTAGTAGCGAAAATGTACCGTGGGAGATTCTATCGACGCCCACCCCAAGGGGATGGGTTACCAAGTTTTCTTCTGTGCGCGGCCCGGCTTTTGACGGGTCCGTAATCCCGTAATTTCGTAGGGCAGGATCCCGTGGGGCGGCGAGGCCGTGATGGGAGCGACCCTGCCAATTAAAATTGCACCAGCATGAGAGTCAAGACCGAAGACGCTCCTGACCTACATTTGGCTTAATTGTCCTCAACTGGAATCAGTTCCGAAACTTTTAAGCGACCTACGGCTTCACCGGAGATATCTGCTTCAGTAATGCCTATTATAATCACCCGCCTATTTAGGGCACCTATAGCAGTCCTTTCCAATTCGGACGAAAACGAGCAATGGACTGCGAAAGCTTCAGGCATCGTTTTCAGAATGAATGTCCTACTGTCTAAATTGATTTCCCTTACATGGCCTTCATGCCTTACTTCCCTTTCAAGTAGAGTTTCAGCGAAAGCAGAAGCAATTCTGTCATTTGCCAATTTATTGAGGGAAATAGGATCCCTTTCTTTCCAGATCGGGCCATAAATCTGCACACTGTCAACGTCTCCCAACTTTCTCGGAATAAAGGGCTTGATCGCCTTTAATGCAACACGGCGTTTACGTTGATCAGAAAATATTTTATCAAGTTCATTTGGCGGGAGCGACGAACTCGCCCATTTGGCTATTTGCAGAAAGTCATCCATGGCTGGACGCGCAGGGGTATTTTCAATGGCCTTAAATAGGTCAGTTTGCTCGGCTGAAACCACAAATGGAATATTAAGTCCTATATCCAGACTGCCTGGAGCAAGGTCTACTAGCTGCAAATCACAGGCAATTTTCATCATCTTTGTTGTCCAGGGCGAGGATTTGAGAGATTCATTAAAGACCGCCAACTGCTGCACACCCTTGCGCAATGAATTCAGAAAGGCGGTAATTATTCCAATTCGAGTCTCACGCCACTTGACAGTGGGGCCGATAATTTTGATACGAATGTCCACCTCAGCTTCATCAGCAATAGATTCCCCCGCATATGTCATTATTTCTTCACGCACCTGATGAATCTCACGGAGAGGACCTTCGGCAAAAAGGAGAAAATTTTTTGGGTTGATACCCCAAATTTCATTTTTCAAGTCCGCCAAGGCCTCATAAAGACGCCCTAAGTGCTCTATTGCCTGACGAAGCTGCTCCTTGTTTTCTATGTTCATGGCGTTAGTCTAATTATGCCTTTCCTCAAATGAGGCTGTCCCGTAACCTGTCTAAAACCCTCTATATATATATCATAATTCTTGGACCCTACCCAAGTAATCATTGCATCTAATTTATAAATCTGTTTAATACGCTTGGCGGATACAAGATTAAAATCGTACGGATTCCAATTTTCATTTATCTGCCACCCTTTCTTAATTACCACAATTAGATCAATATCGCCGGGTTCTTTCTTATCGGTAACAAAGCTCCCATTTACTATCATGTGATCAATGAAATTCGTTTTACGAAGTTCATTCCAATAAATCTTCAGATTTGAAAATAGCATAGGTCGACGATCGCTGGTCGTGAATCTGCCGAAGGATTCCTCAATTTGATCAATTGAGCATTCATGGATGCCTTCCGGAAGCAAACCGTCACTATTAAAGTATTTTGACAAGGTCCCCTGCATTTCAAATCGCCTCTCAACCTAGCTTGCCGTAATAAGGTGACACAATTTTATTTGTCTCATCATAAAGCATTATTGTGCCGCGCATCCTTGGCGTTGTTGCTATATGGTCTCAATTCTAAAGGCTTCCACTCCGTTTCGCAGCAATTTCCCTCGAGTTTATCTCCATAGTACAGAGGTAGGATTAAGGCAGTAGAAATAGCTAATAATCCACTAATTACAATAATGCAGCAATGCGATTTATCTTGCGTAGCAGCGGATATTGAAACTCCCGCAATGGCGAAAATAAACACGAGCCAGAATATTTTTATTACCTCAGGTGGCACACAGTAACGCCCATATTTTTTGGCAAAAACCTTCGCATCTCCTGGCCAAGCCGCCAATATGAAATCTCTTATATCAATTAGGGTCTCAAGCTTTGCCAATTGCAATGTTATATATCGATAATTATATCCTAATGCACAAGCATATGTGGCACCAGTCAATAGAAGAAATATCACGCCCAATGTTCCCGTGGCGAATATCTTACTATTAGGCCCGTGATTTATTAATAGCCAAATATATCCGCCTAAAGCTGGAGCAAGGATGGCGATATATCTAATAACATCTTGTTCACGATGGCGAAGAGCTTCCAGCATCAGAGCATGAAAATCCTCAAGCATATTCGATTGAAGTTTCACATGGTCAGGTCCGTACTTTCCTATCATATTCTTGCCTCGTCAGAAAATAATTGTCTATAAATTTGATAGTATAATCAAACTGGTAACCCATAGCTCTGTCTTGAGGTGCTCACTCATATGCCAAAATCTGTTTTAACCGAAATATTCACATGATGCCATAATCCCAGTTGATGCAATCAATATAGTGCCATACATAGAGAATACAAGTCAAAAAATCTCCTTTTGCGTCACATCTTTTGATTCCGGCATTTTGCCACCGCACCAATATATATTGCGTCACTGTCAATTCCTGTCAGTATGATTCTAAGAATTTTCGGAAAAATATGGGAATTCAAGCATCCAAAGGGCACGGCACGCCGTGCCGCTACGAATAAACGGGCAGGTAGGAAACCTGCCGCGCACGAATGAGGGTCCGGGCGGAGGTGAATCCGGCAGAAAAAAGATGTCAGGTTTCTCATCCCCGTCGGTTGCCGGGGATTCGGAACGCCGACCGACAAGATTACATTTTCGCTACCAATTCGGTGTTGATCGGTGCAACGGGCTCTTTATGCAGAAAGAGGTCTATAAGTATGCCGGTTAATAACCATATATGGGTAACCCATCCCCTTGGGGTG
>CALMKK010000385.1 GCA_937867135.1 uncultured candidate division Zixibacteria bacterium | reverse complement strand
GACCGACCCCAACATCCCCCCAATACTACTCCCAAAATAAGAAAGATTGTGAAATAATGTACAAGTAATCGCCCCCGCGCATGCACCAAAGTTCCGTTGCCAATTGATGGCATGTGAATATATTCACAATAGAAGTGCCTATCTTAGGCTTTCGTGGCACTCAAAGAAATATCTTTAATTGTGAAATATGTCACATAGTAAAACGGGGACAGCCGAATCTGCCCGGCTTCCGGCCCGGCCTAAAATGAATAAATCAGATTTGTGGATAAAAGATAAAGAGTGGTATTGTCGCTCTTGATTCGATGCCATTCCCATTCGGCTGACAGGAGAAGGTCGAGCGTCAAGGTTTTCCACAATTTAACATTGCCGATCAGACTGACCCGATTGAAACTGAAATCGCTGTAAAATGCCCCGCTGTCTTGATAGTTTCGGTATCCAAACTGCTCGCTCAATAGGATCAGCGCCCGATTGCCCAAGTAATAATCAAAATTCCCCTCGACACCATATTCCAGGTAGTTATCCGTGGGGAATTCAGACTTTGTCCACAAGTTTTCCACAATTGGACCGGCATTAATCGATATATTATCAAGGTCTGGTCCGACCGTCAACCCGGCTCGTCCGAGTATATAATCGTCGTTTATGGTCTGGTCGCTTCGAAAATTGAAATACTCCAGACCAAGTTTCGGCCTTAGGAATTCTCTTTTGCCGACCGGAATTTTGGCCTCGGAATAAAAGGTGTAAAGAAGATAATCGGAGACGGCGTTGGGGGCGGGATATTTCCGGGATTCCAATCCGACTTCAACCGCCAATTGTCCCGTTCCCAGGCTCCCCATGTAACCGGCCGTGCCTCGCCCCAACCGGTACCCCAATGCCGTGGAATCGGGAACTTCGCGGCGTTCTCCGCCAGCCATGAAATAAAAGCTATTAAAATTAGAAGTTAATAATTCAAGGCCTATTTCCCCGCCATATCGCTTATAATCAAAGATAGAAAAGCCGGTCGAATCAAAATGAACCAATTCTCCGTAAATTCTGGTTTTGGCCCGGAGCTGATTATTCAATCTCCTGCTATACCCAATTCTGCCGTTGACAACTCCCAGCCCTTCGCCCACTTCCTTGGTCCCTTTGAAACGCTTCTTTATTTCAGCGCGGCCGTCGCCTTCAAAGCGGTTTTTTCCCTTATCAATGACAAAATGCCCGTTACCCAGGGCGCGGTATATTTCAGGCGTCTGTTCCCACCCGCCTTCAAGAAACGATCGGCCGATTCCCTGCGGGTCATATTTCACATAGAATAGTCCCTTTTTGTCGTCCAGATAATCTTTTTTAAGAAGGGCCGAGGTCAGAACGGAATCGGGCCCGGACAGACCGACGGTGTCGATAAAATATCGCTGGGAAACAAAATCATACCCGATGCCCGAGCGAAATTGAAAATTGGCCCGATTTTGGGATACGGCCGCGGGACCGACCATAGAAAAAAGAAGGAATATCGGCAAAATGAATTGATGACGATTAACAAGCAATTTCTATATTCCCGCCAACCGTTCCGCCTTACGAACGTTCATTTGGGCCGCCTTAATATGAGCGGCGCAGGCCTCGCTCTCTCCATTGGCGCAGAGTGATTGGGCTTCCCGGAGATGGCTTTGCGCCGCCTCTAGAAGGGCCGCCGCTTCGGAATTGCCGCTCTTCTGAATATCCGGGGCGACCCTTTCAATTTCGGACTGCAACTGAGCGATCACCCGGTTTAAGGATTCCCCGTCCGAACAAAGCGTCAAAATTTTCTGCAGCATGTTTTGGACTCTTGAAACCGCATTTTCCGCTCGATCGGTATTCCCGTTGCCGGCCTCTCGTCGAGCCACATTAATTTCATTTAGTGCCTTTTTGTATAAGTCGGGGGCCTCGCTGTTATTACAGCTCTGAATCATAGCTTCAACCTGTTCCAGCCGTTGCTCCATCTGATTGATCCGATTATCCAACTGCCTCCCGGCTGATCCCTCGCCCGAACGGGCCGCGATTCTTAAAAGAGTCCTTTCCGCCTGGCGGGACAGCTTCAGAGCCGGGCGATACTGGTTATTGCGATAAAACTCCCAGGCCTGCCGTTGCCCGTCCTGAGCCGAATTAAAAAGCGATTCAAGAAGGGGCGACGGACCAACTGGCATCTGATCCTGAATTTTGACAATCAAATCATCGGTTCGTTCCAACTGACGGAGAACCAGGTTGTCATTTTCATCAGCGGGATTGGCCAGCTTTGCCCCGCTCTGTCTGACCAGATTAATGGCTTCAAAGGCTCTTTCACGCGCTTTCATGGTGGCGCTTATGCCTTCAAGAAAACGGCTGTTGCGGCCCATCTGCGAGGCCTCCGCCTGGAGATTGACCGCTAAATCGACGAAAGATGATGCCTTGAATACGAGGGCGCGAATCTCGGCCGTCATGACTCTGGCCTTCGCGTCGCTTACCGCCGAGCGGGCCCGATCGATGACCTCGGCCGTTCTGGAGAATTCCGATTCAAAGCGGCCGCTACCGAGTTGGGCCTGAACCAAAAATGGCGCCATGGCGCTAAAAACTATTGCCGCAAATAATGTAAATATCACTTTTTTCATTCTAATCTCCCTTTCTGTCGAGAGAATAAGAACTCAAATCATGTGCCGGTTCGAAAACAATCGTAATCATATATATGACAACATCTTCCGTTCTGAAAACTGCATTAGAGGGAAAATATCCGTACCCGTCGGTACATTTGAACGACGGCGTTCACCTGATTCCATGAAATTTCATCCTTGAATAGAGCCTCCGGCGGGTAATTTTCAGCATTCTGGCGGCCTCGGTTTTATTCCCTCCGGCGTTTTTTAACGCCTTTTCAATCATCTCTTTCTCCGCCGTTTCCAATCCGCCGTGGGATGAGAGACTCGGCTCCGCCGCCTCGAGCGGCGCCGTTTCCGTCTCATCTTCGATTCCAATATGCTCCAGTTCCAGCGGCTCACCCGCCGCCAGAATCATCGCCCGCTCCAATATATTTTTCAATTCCCGAATATTGCCCGGCCAATGGTAAGTTTGAAGCGTCTCGATTATTTCCGGCGATAGATGGGAATGCCGATATTGCTTCTTTGACAAGAAATACTCGGCCAGCATCGGGATATCATCGCGCCGTTCCGCCAGGGATGGGACATTAATGGGGAAGACATTCAGCCGATAGAACAGGTCCTCGCGGAATCGTCCCTTGCCCATCTCTTCTTTCAAATTTTTATTGGTAGCCGCGATAACTCTGACATCGGTCTTAACATTATCCACTCCGCCCACCCGGACAAACTGCCTCTCTTCCAGGACCCGCAGAAGTTTCGCTTGAAGGCCGGGCGATGTCTCGCCGATTTCATCAAGAAATATCGTGCCTCCGTCGGCCAATTCAAAACGGCCCCGTTTCCGGGCAATGGCTCCCGTAAAGGCCCCTTTTTCATGACCGAATAATTCCGATTCCAAAAGCGTTTCCGTCAGGGCGGCGCAATTGACAGGGATAAACGGCTTATCTTTGCGGGGAGAATTCTCGTGCACCAGATGGGCCGCCATTTCTTTGCCGGTCCCCGATTTTCCGGTCAGCAATACGGTCGTGTCGGTGATAGCCACTTTGGCGATTAAATCGAGCATCTCCCGGGCCGCCGGGGAGCGGCCGATAAATTTGTCGTAAGAAATATCCTTAATCTCTTTGGTCAGAAGCGATGACAGTGCGGTCAGTTTCTGCTTCTCGGACAGATTTCGGCAGAGAATAACCAGTTCGTCCATCGGGAACGGCTTGATTATATAGTCGGCGGCGCCGGCCTTCATCGCCGAGACCGCCGTCTCAACTGTCCCGTATGCGGTCATCAGGATTACTTCGGCGTCTCCCCTCTGCCTGGCCTTCTCCAAAATCGCAAGACCCGATATTTCCGGCATGGAAAGATCGGTGACAATTATATCAAAAGAATGTCCTTCAATAAGACGAATCGCCTCCGCGGGATTGTTGATGGTCGTAACGTCAAACCCCGCTTCTTTGAGGGCGTCACCGACCAGGTAGGTCATTTTAGGCTCATCATCTATGACAAGAATACGGCTCATAATTATCCCCTATTATTCAACTCATCGGCCAAAGGCAGTGTTACTGTAAAGACGGTCGGGCCGCCGGCCTTGCTGCGAACCGTGATTTCCCCCCGCATGGCCGTGACCAACTGCTTCGAGAGAAATAGGCCCAACCCGGAACCGCTGGTGCGCGTGGTAAAAAACGGCTCAAAGATGCTCTTAGTTATACCGGCGTCGATTCCAAAACCGTTATCGGTTACCTCAATAACCCCCCTGGCGGTCCGCCGTGCATACTCAATATGAACCAGGCCGTTCTCACCCCTTTGGGCCGCGTCGGCTCCGTTCAAAACTAAATTAATTATTACCTGCCGCAATGCGACCGGATCGGCAAATACCAAAATATCCTCTTTTGAGTCGCCCATCAACAAATTTACTCTACTGGCTTTGAGCCGGGGCGCAAACTGCTCGATAATTTTACCCAGGAGTTCCCTCAGGCTGACATTTTCAGTTTTCAAAATTCTCTTGCCGGACGCAAAATCAAGGTACCCAGTTAAAATATCGTTGAGCCGATCGGTTTCCTCAACGATAAAACCCGCTTCCGGGGTATCGTTAATTTTCTTTAATTTTTCCGCCGAGGCCCGAATTATCATTAGCGGATTTTTGATCTCATGCGATACCACCGCCACCATTCGCCCCAAATTCGCCTGGGCCTGGGAAAGAAAAAGGGCTTTCTCGGAGACGTTAATCCGTCTCTGGACAAAAAAGAAAAACAGCCCGATAAGAAGTCCGCCGCCGACCGAAAGAGCCGTGGAGAGATAGAGATTCCGTTTCAATTGAAGCAGTTCGTCGGTATAATCGATATCGGCCTCCAGACCGAGCAAAGCAATACTTGCCCCGGTCGTGTCGGCCAGCGGCATGAATGTCGATTTAAGGAAGACATTTCCCACCTTGTACCCCGCCGTAACTATGGGATGGTTGAAAGACTCCAGAAAGGCCGAGTCGATATAGACGCGGTTGAGCGATCCCAGATAATAGACCGAATCGGCGCCCGCCAGCGTCGTCGCCAGATATTGAGTTCTCAAATCAATGACAAACACTTCGGAAAGCGAATCGGCATCCCGCACATGCTCGATTATATCAAGCGTAGAATCATACGCCGCCAGATCCCCGGCGGCCAGCGCCCCCACCAGACGCGGCGAAAACATCCCCATCGCCAGTTGAGCCAAAGATGACAACCGTCGTGACATTTGTTCTTCATAGTTCCGTTCGGTGCGGCTATAATAAAGCCACCAGGCGATATTGACCAGACCGATTAGAAATATCGTAAAAATTATGATAGCCAGGTTCCTGCGGTTCAGCGAAATCATGACGCAATTATTAGTATCGATCCATTTCAAGTCAAGAGAAAGATTTGCCATCGCCTCCGAATCTGTCTCCTCGGCCGATTCGCAATCATCAAATAAATGCCCTTGACTGAAAACATCAATATTCCTATAATCCCCCCCGGCGACCTTTACACCTCGGAGGCACTATAAATCGCTCCGCACCTCTTATTATTTTCGTCCTTATCATCCTTTTTGCGTCATCGGCGCGGGCCTTTGACGGCCATCGCGGCGGTTTTGTTCTTGAAGGTGGATGCGGATACGGCCCGATCGCCAGGGGAACCCCGGTGCGTGCCGGGGCCTTTTTGCCCGGCTTCACCGAAAGCGGTGTAGCCTTGAATGTCCTCATTGGATACGGCCTGGATAGCGCAAATATAATTGTTCTACTTCACGACGGGGTTATATACAATCGCCTTTCCGGAACTGGAGAAAAAATAAAAATGGCGCAGGGATTCACCGGTATCGGTTACTGCTACTATTTTGGCCGCACCGGTAATTCCGCTTTTATTACCGTAGGACTGGGAATTCAAAATTGGATATCGCTGAATAGCCATTATGAATCAAATAACATCGGGCCCGGCATTTTGCTGGGCGGGGGATATGAGTTCGTGCGACATATTCAGGCTTACTTGAATTTTTCTTATGGACGAACCAGCGACAATTTTTCGGACTATGATCATAGACAACTGACTTGCGGAATCGCCGCTATCGCATTTTGAGAATATAGCTGAATAACAAAAAAATCGCCTTTCCGGCGCCGATTTTTTCAGCTCCATCCCCTTGGGAAATTGAGTTCTCGATCTGTTTAAAAAGCACGGGATACTTATCTAATTTCCGGAGATTAATTCTTAATTCCTCTTGACCGCAAAATTTTCAACAATTATGTTCTCGCTAACAACCTTAACCACATCGGAGGCGCTATGAAACGAGCTTCATTCCTCATCATTGCATTATTGATAATTCTGGCTGTTAATTCATGGGGCTTTGACGGTCAGCGCAAAGGATTTGTCCTTGGCGGCGGACTCGGTTTCGGCCCGGTGGCGAGTACATCACTCGAGGGGTTTTCCGGCAGCGAAGACCGCAGCGGCTTGGGCTTCAATTTCATAATCGGGTACGCCTGGGATAATCGCAATATGCTGGTATATTTGAATGACGGTGTCGTTTTTAATGTCACCACCATATATCACGATAAAGTAGGCGTGTTCCAGGGATTTTCCGGCATAGGGTATTACCATTATTTCGGCCGAATCGGAAATTCGGGCTTTATCAATGCCGGTCTGGGATTACAGCAATTCTCATCGCTGGACAGCAAATATGAATCCAATGACGTCGGCGGCGGAATTTTACTGGGGGGCGGCTATGAATTTGTCCGGCATGTTCAGGTTTATGCCAATCTCTCTTTCGGCAAAACCAGCGTCAGCGTTCTTGATTTCAATCATTCCCAGTTGACGGTCGGTGTGGCCGCGGTGGCATTCTAAGAAAAAGACTATTTTATAAAATATCGCCCCCGCCGTTGGCGGGGGTTTTTCATTCCGTCTTCTATTTTAGCCGCTCCGGAATACCAATTTCAATTCGATATTCCCTATCTCCCGCTAAAGCGGCCTCCTGATATACTCGAATTTGTCTCCTTTGAAATTGGCACAAACAACTTCGGTCTTGAAATTATTCGCCTTGATCTTCCGCGCATATTCGGCATACACATATTCCCGGCCCAGACCATGAGTTGGAATAGTCAACCGCGGAGACAGCCTCTCGATGGCGTAAAACACGCTCTGCTGAAGGGCCAGGGTATCGCGTGAATAACGGCATCCGGTGGTATTTATAAAGGCCATATCAACATTCGGAATCAGGCCGGCGAGATAATCTATTTCGGATGTGAAGGGCTGGCTTTCACCATTTTCCCATCCGGCGTGATCTCCGGCGTGGAAAATCTTCAGGCCGTCGGCCTGAATCAGGAAACCGACCCCCCCGTCATTGGCGCGGATTGTACTTATCTGCATGCCATCGACAGTTCTGGTCTCTCTCGGCCCGAGAAATTCATAGGGGCGGCCGTCATATCCCTGCCGGGCATTCTCCGGAAGCTCCTCCGGTTTGAAGCCGAAAATATATGTCAAATTCTTTGCGGTTGGTTGCCAGCTGAATATCACCGGGCTGTAATGATCCTGATGATTATGAGAGACAAAAACTTCCACATTCATATCCTTGATTTCTTCGGGGTTGATATACCCATTGATTAGCGATAGTTCCGTCGGTGCCGAGTTCCCCGGAAAATAGTCAAAAATCATGAGATGATTCGCGGTCTTAATGGCCCACCCGCAATGCCCCAGATACCATAATTGGGCCGTTCCTTCCGGTGTGACATCGGCAAGTTGTCCGGAGGCGGTAGGATACTTTTCGGATATACCGGCGGTGCATCCCTTCATAACAAGCAGATCGGCTACTTGCTTATGCCCGTATTTATGGGCGTAATCAAGGGGCGTTTTTCCACTATTGTCCTTAATATTGACATCCCTGACACGATCAATCAGAATCCTTACGACCTCCGCATTCCCGCCCAGGACCGCCAGATGCAGCGGCGTCAAACCATAATTGATTTCTTTCGTCTCCGACACTGCCCCTTTATCGAGAAGAATCCCTGCAATTTCCGGCTTTCCGTTCTTGATAGCCGCCGCCAGAGGTGTCATACCATCGTTATTTATATTATTTATGTCCGCCCCGGATTCAATAAGCAACTGAACCAACTGTCCCTTGCCGGTCATGACAGCTCGGCCAAGCGCCGTTTCTCCCCAATTATCCCGGGCGTTGATTTTCGCCCCCCGGAGCAATAGTAGCTCGATAATATCTATTTTTTCCGGCTTCAAATCCCCCTGATAAACCGACATAATGGCCTGATGGAGCGGTGTCTCCCCCGTGTTATTTGCTATATTGGGATCGATACCGTTGTCCAGTACAAATTTGACAATGTTGATGCTGTCGGTCATGACCGCGGCATGAAGAACAGTTTCTCCGCCTTCCGTTCTCTGATTTAAATCAAACCCTTTGCTGAGAAGAAACTGGGCCGTGCCCAGGTGACCGCTGAAAACGGCCAGTTGCAGGGCATTAAGACTTCCATCGGTAATGCGCGCCGAAATGTCCCCTCCCGCCTTAATTAGGGCCTCAACTATTTCGGTATTTCCCCCCGCGGCCGCGCTCAGAAGCGGGATGAAACCGTACCTGTTGGCCACATTCACCTTTGCTCCTTTGGCAATCAGAAGCCTCACGATCTCGGCGTGCCCGTAAAAAGACGCACCGTGAAGCGGCGCGCTGCCTTGCGCCGAAAGAGCGTTGAAATCGGCGCCCGCCGAAATCAGATATTCCGACATCGCCAGTTGACCGTTGTATGCGGCGCTATGAAGTGGTGTCGATCCTGTTTCATTCAGGGCTTTGATAGCGTCCGGATCGGCCTTCAAAATTGATTTCACCTTTTCCAAATCTCCAATTTTTGCGGCTTCGTGTATTTCCGCCGCAAAAAGCCCCGCGCCCAGGATCAACAAAACGGATAAAATTACTGAGAATTTCATACTTTCTCCCCTCAGGTAAGATTATTATATACTAATAGGACTACGTTTGAGAATATTCCGAGTTTCAGATTTCCTGCGCCATGAAATCTGAAATGGCGTTTGCGCCATCTTTTTTGAAATAAATAAAGGCGTCCGGTGAAGAGCCGGACGCCCGTCCAAGGTGACACTTAAAGAGGTAATTACCGCTTCAATCCTTTGAAGCGGTTTTTATAACAACAATCAAATTCCCCTCTGGTTCATCATTAATTTGATTATGCCCTCTTGCCGTTTTGCAGATTTATCAAAGCAAATGACAAATATTCCAGTTCCATCGACATATTTTCATTGCGGAGGAAAACATCCTCTGGAACTTTCAAATTGACCGGCGCAAAATTCAATATCGCCTTTATTCCGGCCTTGACCACATCATCGACAATATATTGCGCCACCGTCGCCGGTACCGCAATCACCACTATTTCTATTTTACTTTCCTTCAATTCCTTTTCCAGATTGCCGATATCGGCCACCTGAATCCCCTTATGATTGGAGCCGATTTTGCGCTGGTCGTTATCGAATATTATCCTGATTTGAAAACCCTGCCGCTGAAATTCCTTGTAACCGACCAGAGCCGAACCGATATTTCCCACCCCGATCAGGGCCACATTCCAGGTCCGGTTGAGACCGAGAATATCGCCGATCTGTCGCTTCAATTCCATCACCGGATAACCGAGGCCGCGCGTGCCGAATGATCCGAAAAACGAAAGATCTTTACGCACCTGCGCCGGGGTGAGTTTCTCCCGTTTGGCAAGTTCTTTCGAGGAAACAGTTTCCTTGTTTTCTTTTTCCAAAACCGAGAGAACCCGATAATACAGCGACAGGCGATGAATGGTCGATTCCGATATTTTCCGCTTACTGCTTTCCGAAATCATTTCCAAATCTTTCTATAATCAAATCTCACATCTCAAATGAATGTGAATCAATTCACAATTGTTAAAATTACTCGAAATTTCAAAAGGTGTCAAGCGAAAATTTATCCCAAAGGGAGATAATGAGTAATTTCACCGATAATTTTCGCCGATTGGCTGAATACCTTGTCCCAAAGTCCAATAATCGCTTGAATTTCCATAAATAAAACAGTTTTAGTCGTACTTAATTCTACACGATTCTCCGGGGAATCAGGTCACTAATCCTGCTGATAATCTCATAATTCACGGTCTGGGCCCAGGCCGCCATTTGATCCGCCGTGAGATTCTCTTTTCCGTCTTTGCCCAATAAGGTTACCTCATCTTCAAGTTTGACTCCCGGGATGTCGGTAATATCGGCCATCATCAGATTCATGCATATCCGGCCCCGGATTGGGGCCCGTTTCCCTTTTATCAGAACATGGGCGAGATTGGAAAGCGACCGGTCATAGCCGTCGGAATATCCGACCGGAAGAATCGCCAGCTTGGTTTTGGCGCTCGTCCGATAAGTGCAACCATAACCTATGAAAGCATCGGCGGGCACATCTTTCACCTGTATGACCCGCGTTTTCCAGGCGAGAACCGGCTTTAGGATACCATTGGAACCGCCCGCCAGTCGATAGGAAAGATATGTTTCTTTGGATGGCCAAAGGCCGTAGACCGCGATCCCGGGGCGGACCAGATCGAATTTCGTGTCCTCGAATAAAAGAAGCGCCGCCGAGCTGGCGGTATGACGAAGTTCGGGCTTAAGCCCCAGTTTTTCAATCTGTCCCGCCAGGCGATTGAACTCGCCGAGTTGATAATTGGCATACGAATGATCGGTCGTATCTTCAATATTGGCAAAATGAGTCGAGACCCCTTTTAAATGCAGATCACGGTACTTCTTTATGAGTGAAACAATTTTTTTCAGTTTCCCCGCTTCCACTCCCTGACGGTTGGTGCCGGTTTCGATTTTCAAATGGATATTGACCATCCGCCCCAATTTATCGGACAATTTCCCCAAAGAACCGACCGTTTCGCTGTTGTATATCGTCAGGTCGAGATTAAGACGGAATACTTGTTCAAGATCGCACAACTGAATATATCCGACCACGAGGATACTATTCCCCCACCCCAACTGCCGCGCCCGGGTCGCTTCCTCCAGCGAATGCACCGCGATATATTCGATCCTCTCCTTTTTCAGAAGAGTGATAATTTCCTGCAGACCGTGGCCGTAGCCGTTTGCTTTGACCGCCACGGCAATCAATCTCTTTCCGGCCAGTTTACGAATGGTCTTTATATTTTGCGAAAAGGCTTTGGAATCGATTTCCAGCCAGGTCAGATTCTGTTTTTTCATAGGCTTAATTAAGCAATCTTAAAATTGGTGAGCAAACAAAAAGTCCGCCCGAGGCGGACTTTATGGAATATATTTGGCGCACTCTATAGCCGGGCAATCATCCCGCTGATTAAATTAATATGCCCTTGCTCGAAACGGGCCAGATGTTCAAAAGTCTCTTTCGCCTCTTTACTCTTGGATTTGCCCGCTTCCTTGACAAATAGCTCATGGGCCGCCTTTTCCAGCCCCAGGGCCAGTCCCAAAATCTCCAGCTTGTCTTTTGCCTGGCGAACCCTGGTTACAAGATTTTTGTGTTGTGCTTCCATCTCTTCGGTTATTTCCGGAAGCCCCGGCTGCTTCATGATATCGGCCGTGCTGATCCATCTTTCCGAGCGCACCAGCGAATCATATTGCCGCTCCAAAATCTGGAAATGCCCCTTTTCCTCCCCGGCCAATTGTCGGAGCGTCGCCTTGATATCCTCGTCGGCGACCTGCTTGGCGGCTTCAATATAGAAAACATAGGTGGCAACTTCGGACTGGATCCCGGCCGTCAGCGCCGATAATATATCAGGATGAACTGGCGTCATTTTCGGCTCCTTATCGGTAATTACATTTCGTAAAGATAATTTTTGTCGAGTTCTTCCTGGAGCCTGGCCTTATGCTTGGCTTCTTCCTTGGCCAGAAAGAGAAACATCTCGCGCGTACCTTCATTTTCAAATAATTTGGCGTGCTCGTAGTAAAAATCAAAGGCTTCCTGCTCCCGCTTCATTGCAATTCTAATCGCCTCCAAAGGGTCGGTGGTCCGGTCGATCATGATATATTTCTCCTGTTTTTTCGTTCCAATCGGGTCAATTTTATCCTTTTGGGGCCGTTTGTCAAGAGTTTACGCAATTTTGCCCCGAATCTATTCTCTGGTCACAATTCGATTGTTTTTGCGCTCGTTCCAAATATATAATACTTTTCATAATTGCGATTGAACGAAAAATGTGGGAATTTGTAGCCGATAACATATCCGAAATACGGGCCCGAATCGCCCGGGCCGCCGCGAAATCGGCGCGCCGTGGCGACGATATCACTATCGTGGCCGTTTCCAAAACCTTCCCCGAAGATGCCATTCGGGCGGCGGTGACGGCCGGAATTACGGATATCGGCGAAAACCGTATTCAGGAAGCGGAACCTAAAATTAAAAACCTCGGCAAAATCGCCCGTTGGCACATGATCGGCCATTTGCAGAGCAATAAAGTGAAAAGGTCCTTGAAATTGTTTGATACCATCCAATCGATCGACTCGTTCCGTCTGGCGGAAATGATTGATACCGACGATGAGATTCACGCCCGGACCGTCTCCTGCCTGATTGAAGTCAACTCATCCGGAGAAAAATCAAAATTCGGCGTCCTGCCTTCGCACACCGTCGATCTTATCAAGCAAATCTCCTTTCTGCAAAATATGAAATTATGCGGCCTGATGACGATCGGGCCGTTGACCGACAATACCGATCAAGTGCGCGCCGCTTTTCGAATGACCCGCGAACTGTTCGAACAGGGGAAAGCCGTTGTCGGGGACGATTTCAAGATTCTCTCGATGGGGATGTCGGCCGATTTCGAGATCGCCGTCGAGGAAGGGGCCAATATGGTGCGGCTGGGGACGGCCATTTTCGGCCGGAGAGACGTTAATAATAATTAATTCATAAAAAGGATAAGGTGCAATATGGATTTGACACCCAATGAAATTCGCAATCAAACCTTCACTTCTTCCTTCCGGGGATACCATAAGGAAGAAGTCGAGGCTTTCAAAGAAGCGGCCGCCGCGGCCCTTGAAGAAGCCAAAGTGGAGATTCTCAAACTCACCGAAGAGCGCGAAATGCTGAAACAGCACTACAACGACTTGAAGAATCTCGAAGATACCATTCGGGCCGCCGTGCTTGAGGCCCAGAAAAGCGCCGAAATGATTCATTCCAACGCCAAACGGGAGGCCGAACTGGTCATCGCCGAGGCGGTGCGGGTCCGCGATGAAGCGCTGGAGCAAAGGCGCCGCCGTCTCGCCGAGCTCGACGCCAAAATCGAGGAATTCCAGTTTGCCCGGCGGTCATTCTATGCCAAACTCCGAGCCGATATCGAATCGCATATGCGTCTGCTGGATTCGATGAACCCCGAGCTCCCGGAAAACCGCCCGCGCGAATATAAAAATCCTCCCGAAACCGGCGATGATATCGATAAAATTGTCGATCAATTCCGCCGCAATACCGGCAACACGGAGGGAAATCCCAATGGCTGATTTGAAAACCATGATTAACGAGGCGGCCGCATTCATCCGCACCAAAACCAAGGTCGTCCCGGAAATCGGTATCATCCTCGGCACCGGCCTGGGCTCGCTGGCCGACGGTATCGAAATCGCCTCCAGAGTCGATTATGGTACTATCCCCCATTTCCCGGTCTCGACCGTCGAATCGCACGCCGGGCGGCTTCTGTTCGGAACGCTCAAAGGGAAAAAAGTGGTCGCGATGCAGGGACGGTTCCACTACTACGAAGGATACACCCTTCAGCAGGTCACTTTTCCGGTCCGCGTGATGAAGGAACTCGGCGTCAAAGCCCTCATTGTCTCCAACGCCTGCGGCGGGTTGAACCCGCAATTCAGTCGCGGCGATATTATGATTATCACCGACCATATCAATCTGCTTGGTGCGAATCCGCTTATCGGCCCCAATGATAATTCTGTCGGCGACCGCTTTCCCGATATGTACAACTGCTATGATAAAGAACTGGTCAAACTGGCCGAGCAGGTGGCGCTGGAACAGAAACTGCCGGTGAAGAAAGGCGTCTATGTCTCGGTCGCCGGGCCGAATCTGGAAACCGCCGCCGAGTACCGCTTCCTTCGAGCCATCGGCGCCGATGTGGTCGGTATGTCCACGGTACCGGAAGTTATCGCCGCGCGGCATCAACATACCAAAGTACTGGCCTTCTCGATTATCACCGACATGGGACTGCCCGATGCATTGACTGCCTGCTCGCTGGATGAAATTATCGCCACCGCGAACAAGGCCGAGCCGAAACTCCGCGAGCTGATCGCCGGCTGCGTGGCCAGGATGTAGCGGATGTAGACTATCAACCGTGCGCGGCAGACTTTAGTCTGCCCGGACGCTCATATTCGTGCGCGGCAGTCCTTGTAGATCGGGTCTCGAAACCCCGGCAACCGCCGGGGATGAGAAACCCGACATCATTATCTGACTTTTCTTTCCAATGTTTCGCGGGGGCTTGCCGAGGACTTTTGTCCGAGGTGTGATCCCGCGTTTTCCTTTGTACCGTCATTCCGGGCTTGACCCGAAATCCAGTCTTCCCCTCGGGGTGGGCGTACATGCCATCGCCCAAGTACATTTTCGCCATTAAGTGCCCGGCAGACGTCCTTCTCTGCCGCCCTTCATTTCATATCGAATTTTCTTTGAACTGGCCGACCAATGTGTCGGCCCGCATGGGAGAAGTGTAACCGCCACGGGCGGACACGCAGGTCTGCCCCTACGAAATATTATCCCGCTTCAATTTTAACTGACCGCATCTGTCACCCTTCCGATATAAAATGTCTGCATGGAATTCAGGCCATATCCTCGCCGCCATTCTCTTCGATTGCCGGAGTATGATTACTCGCAGGAAGGGGAGTATTTTGTTACAATCTGCACCCAAAATAAAATTTGCTACTTCGGCGAAATTGAGAGCGGGCAAATGCACTTGAACCGCGTGGGACTGATAATTGATAAATGGTGGCAAGAATTGAATCATGCCTTTTCGCCAGTTCAAATCGACCAATATATTATAATGCCTAATCACTTTCACGGAATCATTACAATTGTAGGGGGTGACCTGTGTGTCACCCCGTTGTGGGGCGGTGAAACCGCCCCGGATGGACACACAGGTCCGTCCCTACAAAGACGGGCTTCATTGCCCGGCATTATTCAATGGTTTAAAACAATGACTACCAATGAATATATCAAAGGTGTCAAATACAAGGGCTGGATTCCAATTGACCGTCGCCTTTGGCAACGCGGCTTCTATGACCACATCATTCGCAATGTAGATGATCTCCACAAAATCCGGACCTATATCACTAATAATCCTCTCAAATGGCATATTGATCAATTTAATCGATAAATCTGATTTTTCGACCCCCAAATATCCCCGCACCATCATATATTTTCGCACTATTGCCATTTTCAAATAAGGGGCCTTCATTTGATTAAAACCGGCGACCCGCCCCTTGGGGTGGGCGTACATGCCATCGCCCAAGTACATTTTCACTATCAATTTGGTGGTAATTGGTGCATCGGGACCTTTAGGTAGAAAGATGTCCATAATTATGTCTGTCGATTGCCATAGCATGAAGATGTCGGGTTTCTCATCCCCGGCCGTTGCCGGAGCGTCGGAACCCTGCCTGCAAAGGCTATTTTCAGAAGCGAACCCGCCCCGGCGGATACTAACATCATCTCGCCAACTTTATCTCTTGCAGGCTGTTGGTCGGAATCTGCCCGTCTCAAAAGGGGGTCAAAAATTTTTCGAAAGCGAACCCACCGGCCGGTATCGCTATATCTTTCAAGAAGATAACTTCAAATCAAATTGGGTTTGCTTTATTGTGCTATTGTGGGTCAATAGGTTACAGCGTATCCCGCCGCCTGGAGCGGAACAATTTGGCAGAGTACATATGGAGAAATGAATTGCCGAAAAATTCGGCCTTTCGCCGATTACATCCGATCAACGGCCTTCTCGTACGGGATAAAGCCCGGCACTCCTTTGCCGAATGCCGCCTGCGGCCGGTGAAACGCCAGATTATCATAAATCACTTTCAACAGCCGCTCCCGCTCTTCGGGCCGCGCCAGATGTGCTATCCCGACCGCCCTCTCCCCGAGGCTCAATCCGCGCGGGTCAAACGCCCCGTTCTCGGTGACAATTATGACCGAATCCGACGGGGTCGCGGTGGTCGTAATTCCGGCCGGACAACGATCGACAATCTTGGAAATACCGTGCTCGGTAACCGATTTAAGAGCGATGATGGCCACGCCCCCTTTGCTGTACTGGGCGCCCCGGATAAAATCGCTCTGGCCGCCGACGCCGCTGTATATCTGCCGCGCCTCGAGCGAATCGGCCCAGATATTACCGTGCAGGTCGATACCGATGGCGCTGTTGATGGCCACCATCCGCGGTTGCTCCGCAATGGTGAAAGCGCTGTTGGTGTAGTTGCTGGGACGGCTCTGCACCGAGCTGTTGAAATGCAACCAGTTGTACCCGTCCTGATTCGAGGCCAGAAAAATCGAAGAAACCGCGAAATTGATTTTCTCTTTCCAGCGGTTGGTCACCACTCCTTTTTTTATCAGTTTTATCATGGCATCGGCAAACAGTTCGGTATGAATCCCCAGATCGCCGACCCCTTTGCTAATTATCGCATCGGTGACCGCTTCCGGCACCTCGCCGATTCCGTATTGAAGGGTCGAGCCGGGCTCGGAGCCGGTCCCGTCGGCAATATACAGGGCCGCGATAATATCGCCGATCCGCCGGGCGATATCATCGGGATGCGAGATCGGGCTGTCGGGAAGGGGATAATCGGTTTCATACAGATAATCGATCATATCGCCGGGGATGGTCGTGCCCAGCACGAACGGCATCCGGATATTTTTTTCGGCAATGACAATGCCGCCGTATTGCTTGGCCGTTAAGACGGCCGCATGCACCCCCTCCACGGTCGTCCCCAGGCTATAATTGCCGCCGTGATCCGGACCGGCCACCGAGACCAGGGCAATATTGGGTCGGATAATATTGCGGATATGGCGCGGCACTTCCGAAAGATGCATCGGATGATATTTGGCCCGTCCATTATTAACCGCTTCGCGGGTCAAATAGCTGTTGAAAATCACGCGGTGGGTTAAATTGCGACAACGTTCTTCCGAAAAAAGCGGCGCCAGACTTTCGCCCAGCATCAGAACGCTATATAGATCGATATTTTCGATTGACAGATCCAGCGCCAACTGCGAGAGAAGCCCGATCGGCGTCGCCGCATTGCCGGACGTATAAACGACACTGCCCGGTTTAATGACGGATGAGTTTACGGCTTCATCGACATGCTTTATCTTCTTCATCACAACCCCGAAATTAAAATAATTCCTCCCGTTTTCCAAGAGGATTATCGGCTGGTCTTCATATCATATTATTTCAATTGTCGGCAACAAATCGCCACCAATTCACTCTTGATTATTGGCGTTTTCAGCTTTCCGGATCATAGATAATGCTTGACAAAAACAACTTTGGGGCGATATTATAAATAGGGCTTACCTCGGGGCGGACTTCCTCACAGTTATGTGTGACTAACTTCAGCACGGGAGGTTTTATGCGATATAAATACCTCGCAATTCCTGCCCTCCTGCTATTATTCCTGTGCGGCTTTTCTTTAACCAACGCCGGAGATAGCAAATATCCCGGGGAAGATGATTTTGTTCTGGTCGATTCGCCCGCACAGATGATTAATGAAATTGCTCCGGTCTATCCCGATTCTGCCAAGGCGCAAAAGATCGAAGGAACAGTCTGGGTGAAGGCCCTTGTCAATGATAATGGAAAAGTGGTCACGGCCAAAATAGCCCGAGACTCAGGGAAAAATTGCGGATTTGAGGAAGCGGCACTGGATGCGGCATCCAAATGCGAATTCACTCCGGCCAAGAAAGGTGACAATGCGGTTTCAGTATGGGTTACCTATAAGGTGGAATTTAAACTGGCCGAGGTTTCGGACAAATAATCAAGCACCCGCGATCCGGTGTCAGGGCGGGCCGAGTGGCCCGCCTCTTTTTTTATCAGACTATTCCATTGAATAACAATATCTTATAAAATAATACAAAAAATAATGAACGATTCCCTTGACAAATCCGTAGAAAAAGTTATATAACCAGTTAGTTAAACTGAATGGTTGGTTTTTTATGAGCAAGAAAAACGGATTGGACAAAAATACTGCGGCCAGAATCCTTGAGGTCGCCCGCGATGAGTTTGCGAAATACGGATTCGACGGCGCCAGGGTGGATCGGATTGCATCGCGAGCCAAAATCAACAAAGCGATGATTTACTATCATTACCGTTCCAAGGAAAAGCTCTATCATGCCGTAATTCAGAGTCACCTTAATCGGATAAGGGAGTTTTTTGAGACCTCGCTCGATACCTCTCCGGACCCGGAAGCATTCCTGCCGCAAATAGTATCTTTCTGGGACGCCATGTTTCAGGATCGGAAAGGATTTATCCCGATTTTTCTTCGGGAACTGGCGGGCGGCGGCCAGGTAATGCAAAAGGCTTTTGAGCAGATGATGAAAGAAAGCGGCTTTAACAAAGTCTTAAAGCAAAAAATAGACGCCGGGATTGCGGCGGGACAGCTTCGCCCGGTGAACAGCACTCAGGCCATAATCTCATTTATCGGGATGAACCTGTTTTATTTTTTGACTCTTCCTATAATGAATACCGTTTGGGAGATACCAGATGAAAAAGAATTCAAAGAACAGAGAAAAAAAGAAGTGGTTGACCTCTTTCTGTACGGTCTTAAGGCGAGATAAGATGAAATATCTATTTGGTTTCCTTTTAATATTGTTGCTGTTGACCGGGGTGAGTAAGGCCGAAGCCGGACTCTCTCTTGAAACGGCGATTCGTTTGGCACAGGAGCATTCGTACATAGTGAAAGCATCGCGCTCCGATTCCGCCGCCGCCGTCTATGATTACCGCAGTGCCGCGGCGCAACGTGTACCGACTCTTTCCTTGAGCGGCTCATCGTTTTTCTTAAGCGACATACCCAAAGCGCAGGTCGGTTTCAAGGAAATCGAACTGGGCTCCAAGGAGAATTATCAGGCCGATTTTAAATTGTCGGTTCCGCTGTACACCGGCGGACGGCTCTCCCATCGAATCAGGATTCAGAATGAAGCCAAATTTTTCAAATCAATGACCCTTGAAGCCGATAAGCTGTCGGCGGCCTATTTGTCTCGTCGGGCCTATCTCAATCTCCTTTTGGCGCAGGCCCTGGTTGGCTCCGCCCGGGCGTCTCTTGATAGATTGAAAATTGTCAGACAGGATGTGCAGAATCTTTATCAAAACGGGATGGCCGACTCGGTCGATATTCTCGATGCCGAATTGGCGTATCAAAAGGAATTGCAGTTGCAGGCGCAAAATGAAACTATGAATAAAAATGCTTCAATTGTCTTGGCTCAGCAAATCGGATGGCCCCCGAACGAGATGATAGCACCATCGGATACCGTTCCGAATCCGGTCTTACCTGATACCGTCAATCTTGCGGTCGATTCCACGGCGCTTCGCCGCCCCGAATTGAAAGCTTTCGACTATCATATCCAATTGGCCGATCTCTCAATCGGTTTGAACAAGGCCGAGTACTTTCCGAATATCAGCGGGTTCGGCGGCTATTCGGCGGGAAAGCCGAATCGTGATTTTTTCAACAAGACCTGGAATGATAATTTCAACGTCGGTCTTACACTCAGTTGGGATTTCAACCTGGGCGGAAAAACCGGCAATAATGTACGCTCGGCAAAACAAGCCGCCTTTTCAGCCCGTATGGCCAAAAGCCAGCTGACCGAAGCCCTGACCACTCAAGCCGGCACCGCTCTGGAAAATCTGAAATATGCATATCAGTCGTTTTTATTAACCGGAACCCAATACGAAATTGCCCGGCACCAGTATCGTCTGGCGCAGGAGAAGGAACGATCCGGCCAATTCAGCGTCAACCGGCTCTTGGAGCTCGAAGCCGGATTGACCTCAACCGAGCAAATGTACCGCGCCTCAATGATAAATTATTATCAAGCCGAAACCGAATATCTTTACGCCGTCGGGGCACCCCGAATATATGGAGGATTCTAAAATGAAATGGTTCAATTTGCTTATTCTCGCGGCCCTGCCGCTTTTAGTGATATCGTGCAACGGCAATAACCTTGCCCCCGGCGGTTCGGGACTGATCGAAGCGACCGAAGTCACTCTTTCCGCAGAAACCGCCGGTCAGCTGAAAACCTTGCTCTTCGACGAAAGCGATCCGATCAAAGTCGGCGATACCCTCGGTATGATCGATACGGTTACTACGTCACTTCTTCTGCAACAGGCCGACGCCGCCCTGGCGGCCGCCCGGGCCCGCGTGCAAACGACGGCGCTGGCGATTGAGCAGGCCGACTATAATTTCTCTCTGGCCAAAAAGGAGTATGATCGCATCTCGTCTCTGTTGAAAAGCGGCTCGGCCAATCAACAGCAGTTCGATCAGACCGATAATGCTTACAATCAAGCTTCGCTGGCCAAAAAGCAGGCCGTCGCATCACACAATTCCGCTCAGGCCGAATTGACCCGGGCCGAAGCGGCGATCGATCTTTTGAATAAGCAATTTCATGATTGTTTCCCGATTGCACCCGTCAACGGCACCATTGTGAATAAATATGTCGAAGCCGGCGAATTGATTGTGACCGGCAAGCAACTGGTCAAAATCGCCAAACTGGATACGGTCTGGGTGAAAGTATATCTATCACCGTCTGATCTGACCAAAATCAAACTGGGGGGAACCGCCAAAGTGGATCCCGAGGACGGGAGAAAAACTCCCCTCAACGGCACGATTGCATGGATTTCCGATGTCGCCGAATTCACGCCCAAGAATGTTCAGACCAAAGAGGCCCGTGCCGATCTAGTGTATGCGGTTAAAGTGACCGTTCCCAATCCCGATGGTATCCTTAAAGTCGGCATGCCGGTTTCCGTGGAGCTATAATGAATTTAGTCGAAGTGACCAATCTCTCCAAATCGTACGGCGTCATGAAGGCGGTCGATGATTTCAATTTGACCGCCATCAAGGGGGAGATACTGGCGCTGGTCGGTCCCGACGGCGCCGGGAAGACCTCGATTTTTCGGGCCATTTGCGGCCTGATAACACTCGATTCCGGTGAAATCAAAGTCTCCGGGTTCAATGTCGCCACCGAATTCGACCGAATCAAACCTCATCTGGGATATATGCCGCAATCCTTTTCCCTCTATCCCGATCTCTCGGTCGAAGAGAATCTCTATTTCTACGCCGGGCTGTTCGGACTGAACCGAGCTCAATTTCAGGAAAAAAAGAAACGGCTATATGAATTTTCCGGCCTGGGCCAGTTTTATGACCGTCGCGCCGGAGCACTTTCGGGAGGGATGAAGCAGAAACTGGCCCTCAGTTGCGCCTTGATTCACGATCCTCAGGTGCTGATGCTCGATGAACCGACCACGGGGGTTGACCCCCTGTCGCGGCGGCAGTTTTGGGATATTCTGAAGGACCTGCGTCGCGGCGGTTCCGGCATTGTCGTCTCCACTCCATATATGGACGAAGTAGCTCTGTCGGATCGCGCCATCTTCATATTTGGCGGCAGGAAACTGGCTGAAGGAACACCGGCGGAATTGGCCGGAATATTCCGGGGCAAAGCGTACCGGGTGGCGGTTGATCCGACTTTCAATTGTATGGAGCAATTGTGCCGTATAGACGGTCTGCAGGCCCGGCGCTTCGGCTCCACCGTCCATATATACACCAAGGAAAATGACGCTCTGGAGAATTATTATCCGGCGCTGGCTGAAATCGGAATCAAACCTGAGATAATTACACCGATTCAACCGGAATTGGAAGACACTTTTATACAATTAATGGGCAAATAGATGGAATACGCCGTTACGATTGATAAACTCTCCAAAGATTTCGGACGCTTCCGCGCGGTCGATGAAATAAGTCTGACGGTGCAAAAGGGTGAGATCTTCGGGTTCCTCGGCGCCAACGGCGCCGGCAAAACCACCGCCATCCGGATGCTCTGCGGCCTGTTGCTCCCGACCTCCGGCCTGGGGACGGTTAATGGTTTCGATATTTTCAAGGAAAGCGAGAAAATAAAAAAGAGCATCGGTTACATGTCGCAAAAATTCTCCCTCTATAGCGATTTGACCGGTCGTGAGAACCTGGAATTTTACGGCTCCATTTATCATATCCCCAACGGCCGGTTGAAAGAGCGGATCGCGGAATTGGCCCGGAACCTGGATATCGAAGAATTTATCGATCGCAAAGCGGAATCGCTTCCGACCGGATGGCGGCAGCGCCTGGCCCTGGCCGCTTCTCTTTTGCACCGCCCGCCGATTTTATTTCTGGATGAACCGACCGGCGGCGTCGATCCGGTTTTTCGGCGGCGGTTCTGGGAAATTCTGTATCGCCTGGCCGACGAAGGGGTAACTCTGTTTGTCACCACGCACTATATGGACGAAGCCGAATTCTGCCGCCGGATTTCGATCATGCACCGGGGGAGGATTGTTGAAATCGGCAACCCTCAGGAGTTGATCAAAAAGCACCATCAGCCCGATTTGCAGGAATTGTTTATCAACCTGATATCCAAAAGTGAGCAAAATGTATAAAATAAAGCATATTGCCATCAAAGAAGTCCGGCATATCCTTCGCGACCCCCGCTCGCTTATTATCGCCGTTCTGATGCCGATTTTAATGACCCTTCTCTATGGTTATGCCATTAATCTCGATATCAAAAATATCCGGCTGGCCGTCCTCGATTATGACCAGACTCTGGAATCGCGTGAATTGACCGGACGTTTTTATAACTCCGGATATTTTCTCAAACCGTTGCAGGCCCCCGACCTGAATGATCCCGAGAATATTTTGAAATCCGGCCGGGCCAGCGCTATTTTGGTGATAAAGCAAGGATTTTCCAACGATTTGACGCTACAACGTCAATACCAGTTGGGATTGACGGTCGACGGCGCCGACGCCAATACCGCCTCGGCCGCCTCCAGTTACGCCAATATAATTTTCAGCCAATTTCTCAAGGATCATCTCCCGCCCGGATTTACAATTCCGGGAGCGGTTATATCGGCCCAGGTTTTATATAACCCCGATTTAAAATCATCCCATTTCTTCGTTCCCGGCCTGATTGCGGTTATACTAATGATGATTTCCGCGCTTCTTACATCAATTACCATCGCCCGCGAAAAGGAAACCGGCACCATGGAGCAACTCCTCACGGCTCCGGTCACCCCGCGCCAGATAATTATCGGTAAGGTCATTCCGTATATCGGACTGGCTCTTATCGACGGTGTCCTGATACTCATTTTCGGCGTTTTTCATTTCGGCGTTCCTTTTGTCGGTTCCATACTCCTGCTGCTCCTTTTCGGGTTTATTTATATCACGGCCGCCCTTTCTATCGGCATCCTGATTTCGACACTGGTCAATACTCAGCAATTGGCGATGTCATTCGCCCAATTGGTCACGGTGCTACCGTCGGTGATGCTCTCCGGGTATATTTTTGAGATAAAAAATATGCCGATCGTTCTCCAGTATGTCACTCGAATCGTCCCGGCCCGCTATTTTCTGGTAATAATAAGGGGTATCATGCTGAAAGGCTCCGGCCTCTCTGTCCTCTGGGTCGAGGCTACCTTTTTGGTTCTATTGACACTGATTCTCCTCACCATTGCCACCAAACGGTTTCAACTAAAGATGGGTTAACTTATGTGGTCGACCATTAAAGCTCTGATTATCAAAGAACTCCGGCAGTCTCTGCGCGACCCGATGATGATTCGTCTGATATTTGTCATGCCGATTATTCAATTATTTGTCCTGGGGTACGCCATCAATACCGACGTTAAGGATATCTATACGGTCGTGTATGATTTCGATCGCAGTGAAATGTCCCGCGAATATGTTCGTTCGCTGTCGGCCGGAAATTATTTTAATATCAGGCCGGTCGAATTTCCGGTCCTCAATATCGATCACGGCTTTCGAGAAAACGACTATACCGCCGCTCTGATAATTCCCAATGATTTTTCGAACGATATGAATCGGAAAAAGCAGCCTGTGGTCGGATTGATGGTTGACGGGTCAAATGCCAATTCGGCCGCGATTGCCCTCGGATATGCCGGTCTTATCACGGGGCAGTTCAATCAGAGGGCGACTGGTCTTTCATCGCCGCTGATTTTAAGGCAGAAAAAATTGTATAACCCTGAAGCGGAATCGGTTTATTTCATGATTCCCGGTTTGATTACTATCATGCTGACCATGATTACGATTCTGCTTACCTCCATGGCCATTGTCCGCGAACGGGAAATAGGCACTCTCGAGCAGTTGATGGTCACGCCGATAAAAAAACATGAACTCCTGCTCGGGAAAACGATTCCTTTCGCCATCATCGGCTTTATGGAAATGACGGTCGGCCTGATTATCGGCCTGCTCTGGTTCAAAATCCCCTTTGTCGGTTCTCCCATCTTATTTTATATCCTCGCTTTCATATTTCAGATTACCGCGCTCGGCATCGGAATATTCATCTCGACTATCTCGAAGACCCAGCAACAGGCGATGTTTTACGGCTGGTTTTTCACGATATTCGGAATTATGACTTCGGGGTTATTCACGCCGATTGAAAATATGCCGATTCTCATTCAGCGTCTTACCTATCTCAACCCTTTGCGGTATTTTATCAAAATCATTAGAGCCATAATGATGAAAGGGGCGACCCTCCAGAATCTTTATCCCGAAACCGCGGCCCTTATTATATTCGGACTGGTAATTTTCTCCTTTGCCTGGATGCGCTTCTCGAAGCGGGTGGAATAAAATTCATCTATTAAAACTTGCGGCGCCTGAAACTTCTTTCGGTCTTTCTCGTCCAATGAGCGGTGACTGGTTGGAACGGGTAGATATTTATTTGCTAATGCGGGAGTTCAATTATGAAGGGCTTGTTAATTCCAACCTGTCTTATACTGCTAATCCTTCTTGCGGCGTCTCAACTTCGGGCCGACGAGCAAAAAGTTGAAACTCAAATCATTCCGGAACTGAAAGCTTATCGCGTCAATCCTCATCCTCCGACCATTGACGGCAACCTCAATGATTCCGTATGGATTTCCCCGCACGCGGAACGGGCGCATTTTGCCGTCCAACGCGACCCGGTCGAAGGAATGCCGGTCACCGAATCGACTCTGGTGGCAGTGGCTTATGACGATCAGGCTCTCTATGTCGCCTTCTGGTGTTATGATGACGAACCGGATAAAATCAGCCGGCAACTGGTCCGGCGCGACCGCAGTTCCCAGACCGATCGGGTCACCGTCCGCATCGATCCCTTCCACGATCATCAGAATGGAAACGCTTTTGAAGTCAACGCTTCCGGGGTTCAGCGTGACTGTCGATATTTTAATGAAAATAATAACGATATGGATTGGGATGCCGTCTGGGAAAGCGCCGTCAGGCCGCAGCCGTGGGGATGGTCGGCTGAGATTCGCATTCCATATTATTGTCTTCGCTTTGCTGAGAACGACGAACAAACCTGGGGTATCGATTTCATCCGCTATGTCAATCGCAAAAATGAAATCGACGGCTGGGCGTTTACCCCGGCCTCTATGGGGGGATTTGTATCGAACTTCGGCCATCTAACCGGTCTTAAAGGGATTCGTCCCTCAGGTCATTTGGAAATCCTGCCGTATTTGGTATCCAGCGAACAGACCGACCCCAAAAGCCCCGGCAATCCCGACGGGCAAAAGTCGGATCAACCGGCCGGTGGAGAGGGCCATCTACTCCTTCCAGAACAAGCACGAG
>CALMKK010000384.1 GCA_937867135.1 uncultured candidate division Zixibacteria bacterium | reverse complement strand
CCGCCTGGCTGGGTGACTATAAAGGCAGAACAATGCTTTTCGCCGAACGCGGCGGCGTGGCTTTGGCTCTCGCCTCGTCGGTCGGATGGAAAGACCGTTCGGTCGGTTTTGTAGGGTACTCCGACGGCTGGCAGGACCTGGCGCAACACAAAAAAATAACCTGGCATTTTGAACGTGCCGAAAACGGAAATGTGGCCATGATCGGTGAGCTGAATTGGCAAACAGTCAAGGATCAATCCTTCATTATCGCTGTGGGGTTCGGCACCAATGCCGCTGAAGCCGGGCACCGTGCCACGGCAAGCCTTCTCGACAATTTCGACGAACTGAAAGCCCGTTACATTCAAGATTGGCACTCATTTCATGGGAATCTGCGTACGAGCGGGTCTCATCCGATGCCTATCCGAGATGAGGAAATGACCAGTGCGACAGTACTGCGAATACATGAAGCGAAGCGAACTCCCGGAGGTATGATCGCCAGCCTCTCGATACCGTGGGGCTTCAATAAAGGAGACGACGATTTGGGGGGATACCATCTTGTTTGGCCCCGCGACCTCGTCGAATCAGGGTCCGGTTTGCTCTCCATGGGAGCCTATGCGGACGCTCGTCGTGTCCTGAATTACCTGATGACCACTCAGGAGGCTGATGGCCATTTGCCCCAAAACATGTGGCTGGATGGGACCCCATATTGGTCGGGTTCCCAAATGGACGAAACCGCCTTTCCCATTCTATTGGCGGACCTCGCATATCGCGAGAAAGCCCTGCGCGCCGGTGACATTGCGCATTTCTGGCCGATGATCCGCCGCGCTTCACAATACCTTGTCTGCAATGGTCCCGTTACACAGCAGGATCGCTGGGAGGAAGATCCCGGATTTTCACCCTTTACTCTCGCCGTCGAAATCGCGTCGCTCCTGGCGGCCGCGGACTTCGCTGATATGAACCACGATAGTCGGGCCGCCGCCTATCTCCGGGAAACCGCCGATGCTTGGAACTCGAATATCGAACGCTGGACCTATGTTACCAATACCGATTTGGCCGATCGGCTGTCGATTGACGGCTACTATGTCCGTATCGCCCCGCCGGAAACCGCCGACGCCTCTTCGCCTCTCCATGGATTTGTACCTATCAAGAACAGGCCGACCGGCAGCAATTTTCAAGAGGCTGATCATATTATCAGTACGGATGCTTTGGCCCTGGTGCGATTCGGCTTGCGATCGGCCGATGACCCGAGAATTCTCAACACGATAAAGGCCATAGATGCATTATTAAAGATCGACACTCCTTATGGATCGGCCTGGCATCGCTACAACGCCGACGGCTATGGAGAACACCGCGATGGTGGGCCATTTGACGGTACCGGCATCGGACGGGCCTGGCCGTTCCTTACCGGAGAACGGGGGCATTACGAGTTAGCGGCCGGGCGAATCGATGAAGCAACCAGGTTGATGAAAGCAATGGAGGGATTTGCGAATGAGACCGGTTTGATCCCCGAGCAGATCTGGGACTCTCATGATATTAGTGAAAGAGAGCTGAGATTCGGGCGGCCATCCGGCTCGGCCATGCCTCTTGTTTGGGCTCATTCCGAATATCTCAAGCTTCTAAGATCGATAGCGGACAAGCGTATTTATGATATGCCGCCGCAAACAGTACAGCGATACCAAAAGGATAAAGTGACGTCGCCGCTGTCCATTTGGCGGTTTAATCACAAATGCCGCACCATGCAACCCGCTCGAAAGCTCCGGATTGAAACTCTGAGCCCGGCCGTAATCCACTGGACTGTCAATGGCTGGCAGACAGTGAATGACACCCAAACTCGAGACACCGGCTTGGGTATCCACGTGGTTGATTTGGATACGGACAGCTTAAAATCGGGAGAGCAGGTCGATTTCACTTTCTTTTGGCCGGAGGCCGGGAAATGGGAACAGGTAAATTTCTCCGTAATCATTGCCAAAGACTGACTCTCAAATATAATTTGATATCAGACTGAGGTTTGAGCCCCGCAGACAGTTTGCAGAACGATAGCCTTTTGGCAAACTTTCTTTCCTCCGCTTTTATCCACATTCAGTTTTTTATTCAAGTCACGATTTGGCAAAGAGTTACATGCCAAGCGGACTGAAGCGGCGGAACCTTATCGCATCCGGGTCTGTATAAGATTATAACAATTCTGCCGGAATGTGGTTCTGTTTGAACCGATGTCGGCCGCGGTTAGAGTGCGGCCGAACATTTAACATATTGCGATGGGAGAAAATATGTCTATAAAAGCCTTGCGTATTTATCTGGCGGTTACGACCGTCACTTTTCTGGCCTCTACAGCCGGGGCGATTGATCGGGAATCGAAGCGCCACGATAAAGTGCAATCCGCGGGCTACTTTCCTCGACCTGCGGCCGAAGCCATCACCCGTGGACCGAAACGGCTGGGCGTGTTTGAAATATATGGCTCCTTCAGCTCCCCGACCGGTAATATTGATCATCTTGGAGATATCGATTTTCTAACCCATTACCGCCCGATTAATATCAGCGCCGAAGAAGTCTATAAGCCGTCTTTCACCCTGGGCGCGACTCTCGGAACGGTGCGAACGGGGCATTGGTACAATTCGATAGGATTCCAATATTCCCACTTGCGCGTCAAAGACACGATTTTCATCCCTCGAACCGATAGCGCAATAGTTTTTGACTACCCTGATTTTCCAAAGCCGCATTTCAACCAATATGAAATTCGGCTGAACTCCAATTATCAATTCTACGATATGGAGACAGTTGGCTGGACACCGTATTTGGGGCTGGGATTGGGCGTCGGCTTGATATCGCAAACTTTGGATTACTATGAGTCGCAGACCGAATTAAATGTCGGATTGGCGATGAATTTTGGAGCGGAATTTAGAGTCTGGCAAGATCCCAACGGGAGAAATATGGTAACGCTCGCCTCGGCGAACAGCTGGGAGTTTGCCGGATCGGGTTATCGGCCCAAGTATCTGACCGTCGGCATGTCGCTCAAAGTATATACCCGCATGTAAGAAACTCCGTCATACTTATAATTATTGACGGTAAACATCTGTACTAAGATATTTCAGGCCGGAATCCACCATCAGGGTCGCTATTCTGGCTTCCGGTCCTAATCGTTCTGCCACTTTGATTGCCGCAATGACATTTGCGCCCGAGGATGTTCCCGCAAAAAGACCTTCTTCCCTGGCCAGACGTCTGGCCATCGCTTTCGCGTCATCCGTTCGAACCGCAATAATTTCATCCACCAGGCTTGGCTCCCATAATGGAGGAGTATAGCCGATACCGACTCCTTCAATTTTGTGGGGCCCTGCCTGCCCCCCCGACAATACCGCCGATTCAGCCGGCTCCACGATTATTATCTTAATATTCGGATTTTTGCGCTTCAATACGGTGGCCACACCCCGCGCCGAGGCCGCCGTCCCGACACATTGAACAAAGGCATCCACTTTTCCGTCGGTTTGGCTCCAGATTTCTTCGGCCAGAGGATAATATCCGGCGATACTATCCAAATTATTAAGTTGGTCGGTCCAGAAGGTTCTCGGCCTTTTGCTGATTTCTCTGGCGGCTTCAATCATGTCCAGAATCAGTTTTTTGGTGGTCAGGCCTCCCTCACTCGGTACCATCGTCAGTTCCGCCCCTAACGCCGACATATGTTTCAATTTTTCTTGGCTGAAGGCATTCGACGTAACGATATGAAGACGATACCCCTTAGCCACACAGACTAAGGCCAGCGATATCCCCGTACTGCCGCCGGTGTACTCAACAATGGTATCTCCCGGTTTTAGTCGGCCGTCTGCCTCGGCCTTCGCAATCATCGCCTGGGCCGTCCGATCTTTCATACTTCCGGTCGGATTTTCCCATTCCAGTTTCGCGAATATTTTTGCACTGCCGGGCGGAACAACTTTGCGCAACTGAACCAATGAGGTATTTCCAACAGCCTGAAGAATATTGCCGCCGACACTCATACTATTCACTTCCCTCATAATTTAATCATTATTTCATTCAACAAATTCCAAATTGAAAACTATAATTAATATAAATAAGCCTACCATTTATTACCAATCGAATTTCCTTTGTTAAGAAAAGAAATTTGACTAAATCCGGCGAAGTATAATCAATGGAAATCAATCGAGAAACTTTTCTGAATTGAGATGGATTCCGGGTGTTGGAAAAGCGGCAAAGCCATCATCCCTTCCTGACGGGATATCATTTTTGCTTTGTTAAAAAATCAATTGAGCAATCAGACATAAAATAGGCGAGGCTAATCGACCACGATGCAATCAAATATCAACTCGCCCGATTGCAGGCCGCAGCACCTATCGCTTTCTCAGCCGATTGTTCATACTCGGCAACTAAAGAAGATACGAGTCCCTGGACAGAAACAATCTCGCTGACCCGATAGACATTAGCGCCGGCGAAAGCAAAGCCATTGCGGAATCGGCCTTGTTTGGCGCTTATGAGTGCGTGCGCTATGCAATAAGGGGAGTTTTTAAAATTGCACGTTAAAATGCAGTGGTATGGACATTTGTAGGGCTTTTTGATTCCTTCACCGACATCATCAAGGTATCGATTGCGGATCGCTCGCCCCGGCATTCCGACCGGGCTATTAATAATGATGATATCTTCCGATTTGGCGTCGATATACGCCTGTTTAAACAGCATATCGGCGTCGCATTCGTGAGTGGCCACGAATCGCGTGCCCATCTGAACAGCATCGGCGCCCAGCTCCATTATTGCCCTTATATCCGCGCCTGTATAAATGCCTCCCGCGGCTATGACTGGAATAGGCTTGCCGTACCGGGCGGAGAAACCGCGGACCTCTTCGACCACCTTTGGCACCAGCTTTTCCAGCGCAAGGTCAGGGTCAAAAATCTGCGTTTGAGAAAAACCGAGATGGCCCCCCGCCAAGGGGCCTTCAACGACAATCGCATCCGGC
>CALMKK010000383.1 GCA_937867135.1 uncultured candidate division Zixibacteria bacterium | reverse complement strand
CGGGCCTGACCCAGAATCCGGAAAATGGAAATGTAACTCCGTGCGCCGCTGCGGGTTTATGGCAGTGCCGTGAAGGTCGTCAATTGCTTCCTTTCCGACCCGTCAGATTTCATTACCCAAATTGCAATCAATTTTCCGCCCGACACCCCCGTATACGCAATATATTGACCGTCGGGCGACCAGACTGGTCGCGATGCATTTTCAGCCGGCAACCCCCGAAAATCATTTCCATTAATGTTAAATGTGTAAATGTATCCTTCGGCCGCAGTAACAATCATTTGGGTTGCGGCACAATAATTAATAGCCTCGACTAAAGTGCCCGGCGGTTTATCGTGCAATTTTCTTTTGAAACTATGATCCAAAGCTTCTATCCAATAGCCATCGGTGCCATGCGACCAAAAAATACTGTCTGAACTGGGATGCCATTGCGGTCCTCCAGCCGAATTCCAATGTATAAGAGAATCCGGAAAATTCAAATTTGCAATCCAAATCCCCGCACTTTGACCCAGATTCGATTGGAAAGCAAGAAGATAGTTACTTGGCGAAACATCGTACCAATTTGAGGCCCTTATAGAGATTTGGGCAAGGCTGTCGCCGTTCAGTTTCACTTTCCAGGTTCCGTATTGCACAAAATAAATCCACTTGGAGTCGGCGCTCCACGCCGGGAAATTGGCCCCTTGAACAAAAAGATGAGGATTGGAGCCGTCGGCATTCATTATCCATATCCCCACTTTGGCATAATCTATCGCCAGCGGCTCGCAATTGTCATCGCTTATCGCCGTAACTCCGTAATGATAATAAGCGATATACTGTCCGTCGGGGCTCCAGGCCGGATTATCATCAATCTGCACATAGCACAACTCACCGTCATCAGGCGGTGTCGGCTGGGAATGCTCGCTACAGCCGATAAGAACCAAAAACAGCGATATAAGTAATGATATTCTGATCGGCCTTCTCCCAAATCTCATCATAAATGTATCAATCATCGATGCAATATCGCTTATTTCATCAGAACCATCTTCTTCGAAGCCGTGAAACTGCCGGCGTCCATCCTGTATAAATATATCCCGCTGGCGACCGCCTCCCCGTCATCGTTGTTGCCGTCCCATACGACAGAGTGTTTTCCGGCCGGCTTAGTCCCGATATCGATTTTCCGCACGACCTGGCCCATGATATTGTAAATGGTCAAAGAGACTTCTTCACGGCGCGGCAAATCATAGGAGATCATGGTCGATAAATTGAAGGGATTGGGATAATTCTGGCCGATGGAAAATTCGTGTGGCAGAGACGGCACAGGATTGGGTCCGGGAATATCGGTCGGCGTGTCGGGTAGTTTTAGATCGGGATAGGCGTCCCCCTCATAATAAAAGGTATCAGCCGAGGTATAAACATAAGTTGATTCGGGCGGATACAACAGGGTATCGACTACTAATATGGAATCATGGGCGCAGATACGGTATTTCCCATAATAGCCGTCGCCATCGGTATCGATCCCGGGATTGTCATAAATCCACCCGGCCATAACGGCATTTAGACCGAAATTTGAGAAATTCAGTTGATCATTATAAGCCTGGGGATTTGCGGCTTCAAATAAGGAATCAAATGCTCTGCAATTGGTGTGAAAATTTTCTCCGCCGACATATGCCATAGCGATGGGAACAATCTCACCGGGCTGAATGTCAAAAGGGCCGAATGACAGCAAATACCTCGTGTAAGTTCCGGTGGCAATATTGGCCGCCTGAAGAGGAGGAGCTAACCACCCTTCGGATGTATGATCCACGGCAGTAAATAATTGGTCGTAATCAACTTCCCCACCGCCCATCACATAGTACTTATTGCGATCACCGCCCGGGGTGCCAAGATTTCCTCCGAAATCGCGAAAAGGATTTTCGGCGATTCCCTGTCGACGCGGACCAAAATCAAAATCCGGGTTGACATTTGAAGTCCACCAGTTGTAAGAAATTTTCAGGGAATCGGAGGGTGCTCGGAGAAGACGCATTCCGGTGACAGCCGTTAAAACAAAATCATCAGGGCAACCGGCCCCGGAAGTTAAACGGCCGTCATTATCCGCAATCCAGGCCAAATTTACAGTATCCTTAAATCCGCAGTTCTGCGGCGAACTAACGGTCTTTTTGAAACCGGAGATGTCATCCAAGCAATCTGGTAAAGCCATACCCCTGGGACCGACATCGCCATCGACGTGAACGCCGATATATGTCTGTATCAACGGATTCTCTCCAATATTCTTTATAAAATATTCAAAAATGACTAAATCTCTGGCCCGGGGATCGCTCCAGGCATAGCTCATTTCCATTATCTGTAGATTCAGCGGGATATGAGGACGGCCATCGACGGGATCGGACGTTGCATATTCAGGCGAAGTCAAAGTATCGTAATATACTGCAATGAAATCCTGTTCAGAAACGGCACCCGGATCGCTGTTCAATGTCGATCTACGGATTATGCTTCCTGCGGGAAAAGAGTCCGGCCACATTTCGCGGATGATGTTCCATCCGTCGTGAGCGGTCGAAACGAGAGTGTCCTGTCCGACAATAGCCCCCACCCATAAGGCCGCGCCAAATAAGTACTCGTTGCCGCCGGGGTAAGGAAAAATACAGGAGGTCCACGGCAGGCCATTCAGAGGTTCGATTGGACCGCGTAGAAAGTTTGAACCGATTATACCCGCGTTTGATGTTGTCAACTCGATATTGCCCGCATCGTGGACCGCTGCTTCAATATAAGGATGGGTTCCTGAATCTATTTTGGAGGAGGCTTCCTCTTGCAGTCCCTTAATTAATGTGGTGCCAAAGCCGTTCACGGTTGTCAGCAGGAGGACTAGACAGGAGATGGTGCAATAAAAAATGGGACGGTGAGGTACTTTTCCGTTAACATTATTAGACATACTTTACTCCCAGCAAAAATGTTCATTCTGAAAATTCATTTCGGAATTTGATATTGGATGACCTTATTATCCCTTACTGGCAGGCATAACCAGCATAGAAACTGGAATTCAGAAAGTCCGCCTGTTCAGATTCGAATTATCAATTTTTTTTCATATAATGACCCCAACCTATCCTAATATATGACGCAAAGACCCATTTTATGTAAAATATATTTTGAAGACATGTCCTTGTGAAAAAAATCACGTAATGGTTGCGGATTAGGGCGTTTTTCGCTATAATACGACAGTTAAAATTACATATAAAATAGAGTTTAAAATATGAGAAGATTATTGTCGGGAAATGAAGCGGTCGCCCGAGGGGCGCTCGAGGCCGGAGTCAAACTGGCGGTCGGATACCCGGGGACCCCCTCCACCGAAATTCTGGAGACTCTGGCCGAGGATTACCGCTCGATATATTCACAGTGGTCGCCCAACGAGAAAGTGGCGTTCGAAGTCGGCATCGGAGCCTCGCTCGGCGGCGGACGGGCGCTGGTGACGATGAAGCATGTCGGCCTCAATGTAGCCGCCGACCCGTTCATGACCTTCGCTTATACCGGGGTCAACGCCGGGTTCGTGGTGATATCGGCCGATGACCCGGAGATGCACTCGTCGCAGAACGAACAGGACAACAGATTTTTCGCCAAATTCGCGCAGGTGCCATTTCTGGAGCCGTCGGATTCGCAGGAAGCCAAAGATATGACGGTTAAGGCGTTCGAGATTTCCGAGAAATTCGATACCCCGGTGGTGCTCCGCCTGACCACCCGTATTTCGCATTCCAAGGGAATTGTCGAGGAAGGCCAACCGGTGCAGTTGCCGGAGAGCGGTTTCAAGCGGGATATGCAGAAATATGTGATGATACCGGCCAACGCCAAACGGCGGCACGTGGTGGTGCTGGAACGTCTGCAAAAAATGTCGAAATATTCCGAAGCGACGGAATTGAACCGGGTTGAAAATAACGGTTCCGAAATCGGCATTATCACCGGCGGCATCGCCTATGAATACGCCAAGGATAATCTTCCCAACGCCGATTATTTCAAAATCGGTTTCGGTTTTCCGCTTCCGCTCGAGAAGATCCGCAGGTTTGTGGCCTCGCACAAAATCGCTCTGGTGATCGAGGAACTTGAACCGTATTACGAAGAAATCATCAACGCCGCCGGAATAAAAGTCGAAGGAAAAAAATATTTTTCGCGGCTGGGGGAACTGTCACCGTACAAAGTGGCGCTCGGCCTGAAAGAGGCCGGGATTATCAAAGAAGCGCGGGGGGCCGAAATCGCCCCGGAGCAGTTGTTCCCGCGTCCGCCGATTCTCTGCCCCGGATGTCCGCATCGCGGCGCCTATATGGCGCTTCGCAAACTGGGGGTGGCGGTCACCGGCGATATCGGCTGTTACACTCTGGGCGTGCTTCCGCCGCTGGAGTATCTTGATTCCTGCATATGCATGGGAGCCTCCATCGGCAACGCCATCGGTATCGATAAAGTCCGGGGGCATCCCAAAGGGACGGTGGCGGTGATCGGTGATTCGACCTTTCTTCATTCCGGCATCACCGGCCTTCTGGATGCCGTTTACAATAAGAGCAATGTTACCATAATCATTCTCGATAACCGCGTTACGGCCATGACTGGCGGCCAGCAACATCCGGCGACCGGCTTCACCCTGATGGGTGAGCCGACTCGATCGGTCAATTTCGTGGAGCTGGCCAAAGCGCTCGGCGTGGAATCGGTTCACGAAGTCGATCCGTATGATTATAAAGGAATGCTGGATACGATTGAGGCGGAAATCGGCCGTCCGGGGCCGTCGGTAATTATCACCAACCGTCCCTGTGTCCTGATGCCGAAACGAATCATGGATCGCCCCTTTATGGTGGTGGCGGAGGATTGCAACGGCTGCAGCGCCTGTTTCCGTATCGGCTGTCCGGCGATTGCGCCCTCGAAGGAGATGACCAAGCACAACCGTCCCAAAGCGGTAATCGATCCGGTCCTTTGCACCGGCTGTACGCTTTGCGCGCAAGTCTGTAAGCCGGAAGCGATCATACCTGTCCCCGAAACTGCGGCGGCCAAGTGAGGTGTATGATGGAAAATAATAAAACGACCAATATTCTGATAGTCGGCGTCGGCGGCCAGGGTGTGCTTCTGGCGTCGGAAATTCTTTCCGAAACGGCGATGAAGGCCGGATACGATGTCAAAAAATCGGAAGTGCACGGAATGTCCCAGCGGGGCGGAGTGGTGACATCGCATATCAAGTTCGGCAAGAAGGTCCACTCGCCGATCGTACCGTACGGGCAAACCGATATTCTGATATCCTTCGAAATCGCCGAGGCCCTGCGGGCGGTCGATTGGCTCAAAAAAGACGGGCGGCTGGTAACGTCCAAAACGCGCATCGTTCCGCCGATCGCCACGGGAGGAAAATTCCATTATCCCGATGACCCGGCGGCCGATTTGAAGAGAAAAGTGCATCATCTGGTGGTGATGGATGCCGATGAAATCGCGCGCGAACTGGGTGATGTCCGCCTGGTGAATACCATTCTATTGGGCGGAATTTCCCATTCCCTGGAGTTTGCACCGTCGCTCTGGGAGGATGTCATCCGCAACCGGGTCAAAGCGAAATTCGTGGATATAAATTTGAAGGCCTTTGCCCGGGGCAGGGAACTGGCGAAAGAAGCGTAACAGAGAAGTCGAAAATTGACAAAGGAGCGGCTGTGGAGGAAATGATCATTGTCATAAATCCGGGGTCAACTTCGACCAAGATGGCCCTGTTCCGGAAAAATGAAAAAATCGCCGAGGAGAATGTGACGCATCCGGCGCAACAGCTGGCCGGGTTCGACAATGTGGCGAATCAATTCGAACTGCGGATGAAAGGGATCGACGCCTGGCTGACATCGCAGAAAATTGAAAGTAAGAAAGTGGCGGCGGTGGCCGGCCGGGGCGCGCCGCTGCGTCCGCTCGAGGGCGGCGCCTATTGGATAAACGAACAAATGCTGGATGATTTGCGGAAAATGAAATACTCCAATCACGCTTCCAATCTGGGCGCCATCATAGCCGATCATCTGGGGCGGAAATACAATGCTCCGGCCATCATTGCCGATCCGGTTACGACCGATAATTTTACCGATCTGGCCCGGATTTCTGGCATTCCGGAAATTGAGCGCAAATGCCGGGCGCATACTTTGAATATAAAAGAAGTCTGCCGCCGCCTGGCCGCAAAAGCCAATAAGCAATTGGAAGAGTGCAATTTTGTGGCGGTGCATATGGGCGGCGGGGTCTCCGTAGCGGCGGTTCAGGGGGGACGGATAATCGATGTCAATGATGCTTTACTCGGGATGGGGCCGTACTCCCCCGACCGGGCCGGGGCCTTACCGATCGGCGCTCTGGTGAAACTGGCTTATTCCGGCAAATTCACCGAAAAGGAATTGATTGATAAGCTTTCCCGCAAAGCGGGGTTGATGGCCTATCTGGGTCAATCCGATCTGCGCGAGGTGGAAAAGATGATTGACGCGGGCGACAAAAAGGCGGAAACTTACTTCAAAGCGATGGCTTATCAAATCTCCAAAGAAATCGGTATGTATGCCACGGTCCTAAAAGGGAAATATGATGCCATCGTCCTGACCGGCGGTATGGCGAAATCGGAAAGACTGGTCGCGCTTATCAAAGAACAGGTGTCGTTTCTTGGCAATATTGCCGTGGCACCGGGTGAATTTGAGATGGAGGCGTTGGCCGATTGGGCGGTGCGGGTTCTGGAAAACAAAGAAACTCCCAAAGAATATTGATGGTGAAGATATGAACGAGGCAATCAAATCATCGGATCAGATAATTGCGGCAGCGGCCAAATTATCGGAACAGGGCAAGAAGAAGATGGTGGCGGTGGCGGCCGCGCAGGATGCCGATGTTCTCGAAGCATTATCATCGGCGCATGCCGAGGGTATTCTCGATGCCACCCTTTTCGGCGACGCCGACCTGATCAGGAAAATGGCATCGGAAAGCAAAATTGATATCTCCCCATTCAGAGTAGCGGATGAAAAGGATGTCAAAAAAGCGACGGCCCAAGCGGTAAAAATGGCTTCGGAGGGGAAGGCCGATGTCATTATGAAGGGGTTTGTATCCACCTCGGCGTTATTAAAGACCGTGCTCGCCAAGGAATTCGGCCTCCGCACCAAAAATACCCTTTCGCATGTGGCGGTCATGGATATTCCGGGGTACCATAAATTAATCGGCATGACCGACGGCGGCATGGTGGTCAAACCGGATTTGGATCAGAAACTGCAACTTCTGGAAAATGCGGTGCTCGTGGCCCGGGCGCTGGGGCTCAATCCGATTAAAGTGGCTCTGTCGGGGGCGGTCGATGAGATTTATGATGATTTGCCCCAGACCGGAGAGTGCCGGGAGTTTATCGCGAAAGCGGCCCAATTGAAATTGAATGATGTTATTATCGAAGGGCCGCTGACATTCGATGCGGCGACCTCCAGGGAGATTGCGGCGATAAAAGGAATCAAAAGCAGAGTGGCGGGGGATGCCGATATTTATCTGATGAATACCATCGAAGAATGCAATGTGGTGGCGAAAGTGTTGATGAATTTTGCCGATGCCGTTTTTGCCGGGGTGATTATCGGAGCGAAAGTGCCGGTCAGCCTGGTTTCGCGCACCGACACGACGAAAAACAAGAAGGCGTCGGTTTCGCTGGCCTGCTTAATTGCCGAACATTATAGCCGGACGGCGGCGGGAGGGGCCCGATGACGGCCATAAAATCATTTTCGGAATTGCGGGATTTGGTCAGAGAGAAAATAAAGGTCAAGGGTGCGGTACCTGCGGCAGTAATCGCTCCGAATGAATTAAAGCACATTGAAGCGGCGGTTCAGGCGGCCAATGAAGAATTGATTGATCCCGTTTTTATCGGCAAGAGGAAAAGTATCGAGGAATTGGCCGCCTCCAATCATATCAATATCGGTGCGTTCAAGATTATCGATTCCTCTTTCCCTCTGCCCGATACGGTAACGCTGGCGGAAAACGGGGAGATAAAATTAATTATCGGAGGCGGGATTTCGCCGCGCGAAATAGCCCATCAGATTTTCAAGAACGGCGCCGGGTTTACCGCGAGCGGAAAAATCGCTACTCACATTGCCGTGCTTCAGACACCGCGCTATCACAAGATGATGTTTCTCACCGATTCTGCGGTTTTTGGAAATCCGGACAGCGCCCAGAAAGTGACTATTATTGAAAATGCGGCGGCCATGGCCCGGCTGATGGGCATTGCAGTACCGAAAATAACCCTGCTGGCGGCGGTGGAAGCAATCTATCCGGCGGTACCGGTCACTATGGAAGAAGCGGCGCTGGCGAAAATGGCCGACCGGGGACAGATTAAGAATGTTTTGGTTGATGGCCCCTTGTCGTTCGATGTTTCTATCAGCGCCGAAGTGGCGCATCAGAAGGGGATAAAAAATTCGCCGGTGGCGGGCGACCCCGATATTTTCGTGGGGCCGTCGCTGGAAACCTCGTACGGCATCTATCAGGCGATGGTGCTATACGCCAAAGCCGAGGCGGCAAGTGTCATATTCGGAGGCAAGGTTCCGATTGCGACATCATTTGTAACCGATGATGTCAGGAACGTGTACAATTCCATTTTACTCGGATTGCATTTGATATAATTATCTCAAATAATATCGTTTGCGCTGGGTGCGGAAGAGGGTTTCTTCGAATTTGGTTGAAGATATTTTCCGATCCGTGGCCCGGTCATACAGCGCCACCGTCAAACCGAGAATCAGATCAGGGCTGTCTTCCTTGAGAAGGATTCTTTTGAAAATATAGCGGGGGCCGTGCAGTTTCTTATGCACGAAATCGGTAATATTTCCGGGAGAATAATCTTGAAGCGCCGGATAAATCCGCTGGCTGTCCGACGGAATCATAATAAAAACTGAATCGATTTTGAGAACCGGGATATTGTCAATTTGACCGGTATCTTTGACCTTGCCGGTATATATCGATTCGATATCGACCCGGAAAGAATCGATGCCGATCATATCATACACGGAGACGGCATCGAGATGGACGGTGATGGCGTAGCCGCCGACATAGTAATGGATTTTCTCGGCCCCGCCGGGACGGTAATACTTGATCATGGTGTTATTGATACAGCCGTAAAGCGCAAGGAGAGCGATTGCCAAAATCAAGGGAAAGATTATTTTCAAGGCCGCAATACCGGCGTATTTTCTTTTTTTATTCATGAAGACAATTAATCCTGCCGGCCCATTGACCGGCAGGATAATATACTCCGCCAATATATTTAAAAAACAAAATTATAAACCGTACAGTTCCCCGTACTTGGTCTTGAGATAGGTCATCAAAGGCACATGGCTCAACGGTTTTCCGGTGACCACCTGCACCAGTTTCTCGGCGCGGTACCGTTTACCGTGGGAATGGATATTCTTGTTGAGCCATTTTTTCAATTCGCTGAAATTCCCCGCGGCGAATTGCGTGTCGAGATCCTTGATTTCTTCCTTGGCCTTGGCGAAGAACTGCGCCGAATAGAGGTTGCCGAGAGCGTAGGTCGGGAAATATCCCAGATATCCAGCCGACCAATGGACATCCTGCATGCAACCGTCGGCGTCGGTCTTGGGGGTAATGCCGAAGAAATGCTGGAATTTTTCGTTCCAGGCGCCCGGCATATCTTTGGGCAGAAGGTCGCCTTTCAAAAGGGCGTATTCCAATTCGAAACGAAGGAGAATGTGGAGGTTGTATGTGACTTCATCGGCCTCGACCCGGATAAGTGACGGTCTGACATCGTTAATGGCGAAATAGAAATCATCGAATTTGACCGTCCCCAGCGCTTCGGGAAACATCTGCTGGGCGCGCGGGAAGAAATGTCGCCAGAACGGTTTGCCCCGCCCGACCAGATTCTCCCACATCCGCGACTGCGATTCGTGAATCCCGAGCGAGACCGATTCGCCGCGCGGCATGCCGAAATGGGCGGTATCAAGCCCCTGATCATAGATGCCGTGGCCCGATTCATGGAGAATACCGAAAAAAGCCTGGCCGAGATGACGCGGGTTATAGCGGGTCGTGATACGGGTATCGCCCGGCGCGATACCGCTGCAGAAAGGATGCGTGGTAATGTCGAGCCGTCCGGCCTGAAAATCGAACCCGATCGCAATCGAGCCGGATTGACCGAACAGCGCCTGACGGTCCACCGGATAGTCGCGTTCGATTATGGAAAGATCCGGTTTGCGTTTGGAATCTTTGATGGCCGCCACCAGCGGGACCAGTTCTTTGCGGAGGTCGGCGAAAACTTTTCCGATTGATTCGTATGTGGCCCCCGGTTCGTAATTATCGAGGAGCGCATCATAGGCCTCTTTTTTATATCCGAGACAGTTGGCCAGTTCCAGTTCCAGTTTCAGGATTTTTTCCATCCAGGGGAGGAATTTGGGGAAATCATTGACAGCGCGCGCTTCGGCCCAGACTCCCTGTGCCATGGTGGTGGTATGAGTGATTTCTTCGACCAGCCTTTGCGGGATCTTGACCGATTTATCATACTGATAACGGGTCTCATTTATATTTACGGCGCTGTCGGAAACCGCGTCCTTGACCAGCGGTGATTTTTCCAGTTCGGACAGGATGTCGCCGATCCTGGGGTCGGTGAACATCTTGTGGGTCATACCGGCCAGGTATGACATCTGCTCGGCACGGGCCGGGGCGCCGGCGCGTGGCATATAGGTCCGTTCGTCCCATCCTAAAAGACCGCCGCAGGATCCGAGGACGGATATTTCTTTGCACCGTCGGATTAATTCCTGATAGAGTTCATCATATTTTTCAGCCATTGGTTCCTCGTAAAGTTTATAGGTTTCCTAGTTTTTTGGGAATATATGAAAATATTCATAAAAGTAAATACGGCCGCAAACCGCCAAAAGATGCGCCTCAGCCGCGTATTGAACATGGCAGATGTCCTGTGGTTGCCGTTCGAGAAATTTCGTAGGTCGAAATCCCCCGAGTTCCCGTTTCGCGGGAACGAGGGGGTTTCGACATCTTCCTTCTCCGTATGATCTCTGTGCTCGGCTGGTCCTCCCGTCAGTTAGAGTAGGTCAATCCGACTTGGGGAAGAGAAGTGGGTGGTTGGGGCGGCTTGACAATTTTGGGTGCGGCCCGGCCTTTGACGGGCCCGGACGCTTCAAATCTGTGCGCGGCAGATTTCCTATCTGCCCGAGGGCACCAAAGCAAAAGCAGTCTTCATAGGTCGAAACCCCTGAGTCCCGATTTATCGGGACGTGGTTTCGACATCTCTATCAAAGTTGCGGTGGGTCCTAGATTCCGCTGAGGGCGGAAGCGTGACCCGCCGCCTTGTCCCGATTGTCCCCATGCATCATTTTCCCCTTGCTTCTCCGCTCATCCTGCAATAGGTTGCACTTATCGGCACCGGGATTTCAGGACGAAGGGATAATAAACGAGAAAGTGCGGGTGTTAATGATAATCCCCGCCCGTTGGGCGGATTACTGATTTTTACTTTGACCAATTTATAGGATTTATCCGAAATGTGCTTATCTGACCGGTATCGCTTTTCAAGTATTGAGTTATGGTTTTGTCATTAATATTGATACCAATTATTGGCGAAGGTCCCCATAAGCCCCCGGCGGTTAAGATGAACATTTCATTATTGTCGGGAGTAAATTCTATATGGTGGGGCTGAAACGGATCAGGGATCTGTATATCGGCGGGCTCTAAAAAGGACTCAAGTTTATTAATTGCAAAGAAATATTTGTCGATATGACTAAATTCTGATCCTATCATTCCGCTTGCAAAAAAAAAACAGATTCCGGCGGTTGGCGCTATCGATAATGCGTCGAGATCGCGAGAGACTGCCAAGTTCTTGAGGAACTTTAAACTGTCTGAATCATATATTGATATTTCGCTTCTATTGACAAAATCATTAGATCTGAGTATATATAAAAGATGAGCGTTATTATCGACTGCGGTTGCTCTAATTGCCAGCTCTGAATCCAGAATAACCAAGGGAATTTTATTGATCTTTATAGAATCGGGATTGCCATAATTTAGCGCAAAAATTGTATCAATTAAGGTGTCCAGATAGTAAATATGCGCTGGAGACGTCAAAAATCCGCCGATTGCGTCCACCGAATCCTGATAAATCAAATCCAGAGATGGAAAAGTCAGTATGGTAAATCCGGTATATGAGAATAATAGAGCATTACTTTCGGAAATGTTCAAATATACTGTTTTCCCCCCTATTCCCTCCTTTATGGCCAAGGTATCGCCCGTCGGATATGTTGTCACCCAGGTGACCCTCGGCCCCTGGCGCAAACTCTGATGTCGACCGGTATAGACCGCCATATTGCCGCTCCTGGTATATAGCAAATCGCTATAGTACAAATCCGTTCCCGTGCTGGTGTCGATCCGTTCGCCGGTCCTGGTACTATAAGTATAAGTATGAAGTTTAAGATCGGTCAGAAAGACCGGCCCATAAATGAGATGATAATCTCCTTCGGCAATTCCATGGTTATTTGTTCCTTTGTCACTGCATGAAACTACTAGTAGCGCAATAAGCAAGGTAGTGCAGAAAGCCGTCTTGATATGATTTAGAATAAACATAATCCACCTTGTTTCCCCATCGATACCATTATATAGATGCGATAAGTTAGCGATTTGTCAAGAAGTATTATGGCCTCTCCGTGTTCTGCAGCGTCAGGAACCCCTTCCTGATAGCATCCCGCTTTTCCGTGGCCATTCGCATTTTCCACATCAATTTGGTGTTATCCGGTCGGCACTCCCTTAATAGATAGGAGAATTATGTTTATGATCAGCTGTATGGAGCGTCAACTAATTGCCGACCGGCAGAACGGTCAGAAATCGACCGGATCGCCCAAAATAAGAAGCGAAGCCAATCATGCAATTTCCTTTATTTTTCCAAACTTCCACCGGTGCAGTTTGTTATGAAGATTCCTTTTGTTGGTATTGGAAAGAAAAATTATTGCAAAGCGAACCCACCTGCCCGTATGCCGTTGCCGTTCATCTTTTTGCGGAAA
>CALMKK010000382.1 GCA_937867135.1 uncultured candidate division Zixibacteria bacterium | reverse complement strand
ATGCTTATCGGATCGGTAGGTCACTGATTGTCCGATTTGCTCCCAGGAAATTCTGTCGCCGAACAATGCCGCTAACTGCGACATTGAGAAATAAACGACGTTACCCTCCAGAACACAATCGACTTTCTCCAAACCGCTCGGCATCTGTACCTGTATTTGCTCGCCGAAAACGATTGGAGCGACCGCCAAAAATAGTACTATTTCAATCGAACGTATTAACTTAGTCATCCTTGCTTCTTCTTGATCTCTGGCGAACCGCCCGTTCCATCGCCCGGTCGGCTTCTTTGCGGGCGGTGACCTCGCGCTTGTCGTACATTTTACGCCCTCGCGCCGTCGCCAGTTCTATTTTGACAAACGGTCCCCTGAAATAAATCCGAAGCGGAACCAATGTCAATCCCTTCTCGGCCGTTGCCGCAAATAGGCGGCGGATCTCCTTTTTATGCAAAAGGAGCCTCCGGGGACGAAGCGGATCATGGCTCTCATGTCCGGCCATTTCATAGGGCGAAATATGCAAATTGAACAACATTACTTCCCCATGCTCCACCGAGGCATAACTATCGGAAAGATTCACTTTTCCCGCTCGAAGAGATTTGACCTCCGTGCCGCGCAATTCCACCCCGACTTCCCGCTTCTCCAATATCTCATAATCCCGAAAGGCCTTGCGGTTAGTGACAATATTCTTCTCTTTTACTTCTTTTTCCGCCATATTTGCTAATATAGATTTAAAAGCGAGCCGTTGCAATTGTTTTATCTTTGAGATATCTTACAGTCCGACAATAAGAAATGAGGAAAAGCGATGAAAATATCTCTTTATCAAAATAATCCGGTTTTCGGCGGAATTAAGGACAATGTCGATTCCGCGGTGGCAGCGGTGAAAAATGGTCAATATGAACTGATTGTATTCCCGGAGCTCTTTGCCACCGGATATCTATTCGAGAATAAACAGGAAGCTTGGGCGCTGGCCGACCTGCCCGAAAGCGGCTATACTTTTGAATCGATGAAAAAATTGTCCCATGAGAAACAGGCTTTGATTGTTTATGGATTCCCCGAGAAATCCGGCGACGGCCAAATATTCAATTCCGCCATGGCCATTTCTCCCGATGGCTCCTTCCAGATATATCAAAAGACTCATCTGTTCAATACCGAAAAAAATATTTTTTCTCCCGGACGAACCGGTTTTTCCGTTTTTGATTTCAAAGGGGTTAAAATCGGCATAATGATTTGTTTCGATTGGCGCTTTCCCGAAGCGGCCCGCAAGCTGGCCCTTCAGGGGGCACAAATAATCTGCCATCCCTCTAATCTGGTGTTGCCGCATTGCCCCTCGGCAATGGTAATCCGAGCCCTTGAAAATGGGGTCTATACCATTACCGTCGACCGAATTGGCGATGAAAATCGGGCCGGTCAATCCCTGCATTTTATCGGTCATTCTCGGATAGTCGCTCCCGATGGCCGTATTCTTGGAGAATCAGGGGAATCAGAATCGGGGCAACTTGAAGCTGAAATCGACCCTTTGCTCGCTAAAAATAAAGCTGTTAACCCTTTAAATGACTTATTTAACGACCGCCGGCCGGAATTTTATTGAAATTACCGATTTTCTGACAAAGTCTGCTCAGCGCCGGTTATTTCAGAAGAGCAACTAATGAATCCCGCCGTTCTGCCGATACATATTTAAGATTAAAAGGTCTAAGAGAAATTAAATATGGCCATTGCACAGAAAATAGGAACCGCCAAAATACTTGTTATTGATGATGAGCCTCAGATCACCGAAATAGTGGAGGCTTTTCTTTCTAATGCCGGTCATCAGGTATTTATCAACAATGTCGCTTCCGAAGGATTAAAGCGCGCCAAGCAAATCAAGCCGGATATTATCCTGCTTGATATAATGATGCCGGGGACCGACGGTTACAGCGTCTGCAATGATCTGAAAAGCGACCCGGCCACCGCCAATATCCCGGTCGTTTTCCTGACTGGCAAGGATCGCAACGATGATATGGGGCGTTCTTTCAAAGTCGGCGGCGATATGTTTATCAAAAAGCCTTTTTCCTGCGAGCGGTTGCTTGAAATCGTCAATATTATTTTAATGTCGACCGGCAAGAAGCAGTAAATAGCTTCGTCCCTTAATTCCAGTATCCTCAATATCGAATATCGCGGCCTTACGGCTGTTTTTTTTGTATTCCGTATCACATCGACAATTATCGTAATTCTCTTTGAATTCGCTTTTCTTCGGATTAAATTAGGAATATATGGAACGAATAAATCTTCTCGGCCGAACGGTCGCCGAAATGCAGAACCTGATGCTGGAATTGGGGGAGAAGCCGTTCAAAGGGCGGCAGTTATTTAAATGGCTGTATAACTCCTTACAGCCCGATTTTCAACAAATGACCGACCTTTCTCTGGAACTCCGCCGCAAATTATCGGAACAATATATCTTTGAAGGGATTCAGCCAAAAAAAAAATCCCGATCTCGTGACGGCACCGAAAAAATACTCTTTTCTCTGGAGGACGGAAATTTTATTGAGACCGTCCTGATACCAGATGGTCCCAAAACAACAGTCTGCGTCTCCAGTCAGGCCGGGTGTGCCCTGGGGTGCCGCTTTTGCGCGACCGGGAAAATCGGATTCAAACGAAATCTAACGGCCGGGGAAATTGTCGGACAACTTCTTTTCATTCGCCGGCAATATGGCCCGGAATCCTTCCAAAATATTGTTTTTATGGGGATGGGTGAGCCGCTCATGAATTTCTCCAACCTGACGGCCGCAATCGAAATAATTTCGTCGGAATTGGGACTTTCATTGTCGGCGAAAAAAATTACCGTTTCCACGGTGGGACTGGTCCCAAAAATATATGAGTTGGCCGATAGCGGTCTTAAAGTAAATTTGGCCATCTCCCTTCATGCCGCCACCGATGATAAAAGGCGGGCCATTATGCCGGTCTCGCGCGGATATTTGCTTTTGGAATTGATGGATGCGGCCCGTTATTTTGCCTTGAAACGAAAAAAGAGGGTCACCTTTGAATATATTCTGTTCGAGGGATTCAATGATACCATGGAAGATATTCAGGCATTATCTAATCTGATTAAAGGAATACCGTGTAAAATCAATGTGCTGGCATATAATCCGGTGGGCGACCTGCCTTACAGCAGACCGTCGGAGGGAAAATTGAATGAATTTGGCCGGCTTCTTTATCCGCGCGCTCCGGCGGTGACTATCCGCAAAAGCCGCGGCCTTGATATTGATGCCGCTTGCGGGCAGTTGGCAGGAAAGTATTTGAAAGCATCATAAAGGAGATTTTAAATGTGTAAAGCTTTTTTCCAGCTTTTCATTTTGGGCGCCCTTTTATTGTTTACACTCCCGGCTATGGCCGCCGATTTCCAGATCGGGAAAGTTCAGTATTCCGGCACCGGCTGGGGAAACGATACCGCCCAATTTTCAATCACTAATTTGAGCCTGGACTACAAATGGGTGATGGCCAAAGCCGATATCTCCTTTGGGGGCCCCGGGCCAAGTCCTTTTCGAACCTTTCACCGGCCGTTTTTTCTGGAACCTTCCGGCTCATCGAGACAAAATATTGCCTTTCAAATTCCGGGCAATTATGGTAAGTGTATCATAAAGCTGAGTCTATATGATGTGATCGATACTCTTGACGAGTTGTATGAATCCCAAATATTTTTCGCCAATGTCGATACCGTGACCTATGCCGTCCCGGCCGCCGTCAAGACCGTTATCGGTGCCCCTCTTAATGTCCCGGTTTTTGTCGATAAAAGCGAATTGTTCGACAATCAATTTAATCGGATGCTTGTCTATTTGTTGAATCAGGGCAAGTCGGCGGCCGAAATAGCGCAATTGACTTCCGCCGACACGGTTTTTGTCAATCGAACCATTAATCTCCTGCTGCAGCGGAATTTTATTAGAAGCGAAGGCGGAAAAATCAAAGCCGGTTTTGCCGTCATAGATCCCGCGACTCTGGATCGGCTGAAACCGGTCATTGAAAAGACTATCGATGATCTATCGGCCCGATTGACCGCAGTTTCCCCGGCCTATGACAGCCTGATTGCCTCTTTGATCAAAGAAAATAAATTGACGTCAGACTCCAATAATATCATGGATGGCGGGTCGATTCTACATCATAAATATCTGACCATTTTGGCTCTCTTTCTATGGGATCGGATGGGTTGCAGCTTTGTAAATGACGGAACCAAATTCAACATTTTCGATCTATCCGATCCATGTGACGCCGATATGGGGAAATTCATGTCACTGGTGGCCGGTGACAATACTTTTATCGGAAAAACATTCTACTATGCTTTCAGCGATAATGAAGGTTTCAGATTTTATTGCGGGGATTCCGATCCGACCGTCGAGTGCACCGCTCTCTCTCGTCCTATGACCGCCCTTCGAACATATTACCAATGGCAATTCGGAGCTGAATCATTGCCGATCTTTTATAATTACAACGCCGAAAAGGCCGAGCCGGTTTTGTCCATGCTGGAACAGAAAACCGCTCCGTCGGTATTAAAATTGAAAAATGAGCTGGTCAAAATCTTTGCCGGCGAGAAAATCAATGAACTCCCCGGCGCCCGCTATTGGTGCTGGAGCCTGGTTGTCTCCTCGGTTATGGATAATCTGCAAAAGACGAAAATTTTGACCAAAGAGGTAACAGGAATTTATTTATTAAATAGGGTGACTGATTGATGAAAAAATGCAATAGTGTCATAGTCTTGATCCTTTTAGGCGGGATGGCTGTCTTGACAGGCTGTAAAGCCAAAAATCCATCACGCGATGAAATCTCGGCCATAAAAAATTTATTGGCCAAACTGGAAACAGGCGCGAGAGACCGCAATCCTGCCGCCATTGATTCTCTCATCATCGCCGACGCCTATCCCAAAGGATATACCTCGGAGAAATTACTATCGGACATTTATCCGACCGGAGTGGGGAATTTCCTGACTTTTGGAAATCGGGAATTTTATTACTCCCGTGAGAACGGGGTGGTCAATTGCCGCATAAAGGCCGACAGCGCCGACACTGGCCGAGCCCTTGAGTTCGATCTGATTAAAACCGAGGGACATTGGCTGGTCGAGAAATTTGAATTAAAATAAAAAAGGCCCCATTTTTTAATGGGGCCCTTTTCCGCTTATCGGGATCTATTCCGACGGCGCTTCGCCGCGTGTTTCACCTGTATGAAGTATTTTGGTGTATTCAGTTTTGTTCTCAAGTAGTTTTACCGCCTGCAGAACGCCGGGATCGGTTTTTAAAATAACATCTTCGTAAACTCCGCGCTCCCCGGCTAATTTGGCGACCAATTCGCGCTTAATCGCCTTTTTGATATAATCCTGAGAATTGGCGAAATCAGCTTCTTTTTCATTCTCTATTTTTTTCTCAAAATTGGCGATTGAAGCATCAAAAATGGAATCCTTTTTTTCGTCCTTTACTATTTTCCTGATATTGTCCAGCGAGGCTTCCAATGAGGTCTTGTATGTAAAATCCTTGCCGGCAATAAAATCTTTGAAATCCTTGACCATTGAATCCGAAACAACAACATTTCGGTCGATATCAGGATGATCCGCGAGATATTTGACGGCATAATCGAAGAAAAGCATTTTCCGTTCCAGATTTATTTCCAACGGACTCAGAAAACGATCCTGTTCCGTTTCCACATCGGGAAGAATCCCGCCGCCGCCATACACTACCCGACCCCGATTTGTATAATAAACCTCTTTATTCTTGATGGCCAGGGAATCGGTCTTCAAGGAATCAGCCGTGGAATCGTCGCCGGCATTCATGTCCACAATATCCGCCATGCTGACTTTCTTCTCTTTATCTGGCTTCTGGATGCATCTTCCCGAAGGGACATAGTACTTGGCCGTCGTCAGCTTCAAAGCGACATCATCATCGTTACCGATCGGAAAAATCTGCTGCACCAAGCCTTTGCCATAGGTGGGGTGACCCATGATGATTCCTCTATCCCAGTCCTGAATCGCCCCGGCCACGATCTCCGAGGCTGATGCCGTGCCTTCATCGACCAGCACTATCAACGGCTTATCGGGATAAAGCGGCGCCCGCCGGGAGTAGTATCGTCGTTCCGTGTCGGCATATTTGCCGCGCGTATATACTACCAGTTTTCCTTCCGGTATAAACAGTTCGGATGTCTCGACGGCCTGTTGGAGCAATCCGCCTCCGTTGGAGCGAATATCAAAAATCAAACCGTCAATTCCCTTGGCATTTAATTCCTTAACGGCATTAGTCAATTCATTGCTGGTTTCTTCGGCAAACCGGGAAAGACGGACATAACCGATATTGCTTCCCGGAATTACCCCATAGTAACTGACTGATTTCAATTCAATCACGGCCCGTTCCACATCAAAATCGAGCAGTTCGGGCATTCCTTCGCGTTTTATTTTTAGTGAAACCTTTGTCCCGGCTGTGCCGCGCATCAGTTTGGCGGCGTCGGCCGTGGTCATTTTATATGTCGATTTGCCGTCGATTTCATAAATAGCGTCACCGGCTTTCAAACCTCTTTTATAAGCCGGTGACCCCTCCATCGGGGTCACAATTATGATATGATCGTTGCGGGCGTCAATTTCCATCCCCAGGCCCTCGTATTTGCCATGGGTGCTTTCCATCAACTGATCATACGACTGCTTCTCCATCAGAACCGAATAGCGATCGAGATCTTCAAGCATCCCGCGAATTCCCGCGTCGATTAATTTCTTGGTATCGATATCTTCCATATACCGGTTTTTAATATCAAAAACCGTCTGATCGAACTTTTTGATTTCGCGGAAAATAGTTTCGCGCGAATCCTTTGCCGTCGTATCCGCGGCCGCCGGCATCTCGTCGAGATTAATATGAACCGTATCCGCCAGAAAGATAGTTTTAGTCGCGGGCGGCTGCACCGCCTCACCGCTACCGGCAATCCAAATCAATCCCAGCAGAAATATTGTAAGGGCCAATATCGATAATGTAAATTTTTTCATCCGGAATACTCCTTATATATGCCATTTACGACAAGCAATCTAACCGTTTACACTTGTTTGTCAAGCAAGATAAGAACCGCGGGGTAATCCTATCTGTATGATAATTTAACAGTTAAAGCGATGGTTAAGTTTCACTTTTCTTCAGGGGCCCTGTTTCAAATGGTAACTTATTTATTTAAATTGACTTATAAGAGCCGTCGCCAGGCGGGTCCGATCCGCTAAAGTCGATAGGCGCAATCAAGCGGTCTGTGGTTAATTAACTGCTTATTGGATAAGAAGAAAGAGCGTCTAAATGCAAATCAATGCAATATTTCTGTTCAAAAGATATTCAATCCCGACCGCCACAGCCAGCGACAATTTGATTGACTTACAATTCAGAGCCCGGTATTCTTCGCCAAAATAGGACGCAACTATGCAAGATGATGCCCTCAAATTGAAAATGACTGACATAAAGTACCTGTTGTTCGACCTTGACGGTACCCTTATTGACTCCTCCGACGGTATAATCGATGCCACCAATTACGCCCTGCGGGCGATAGGAGAGCCGGTCAGAAAGCCGGAGGAGATTATTCCATTCATTGGATTTCAGCTTGAGGAAATGTTCGCGCATTTCTCATCGAAATCATATGACCTATTTTTCCGGTATTTCCAGGGGCGCGGCGTAGATTCAATCGCCGGCTCTGCGGTGCCGGTTGATGGAGCCGATATGATTCTTCGGAAACTTTATAATCATGGTTACAAAATTGGTATCGGGACGCATAAAATGCGGATTCATATAGGAAAAATTATCCAAAAACTCGGCTGGAACGACATGATAACTTTTTATGCGGGAGCGGATGATGTCCGGCAGGTCAAGCCGCACCCCGAAGTTTATCTCAAAGTGATGAACCTTCTGGGCGGAAACCTGCGTAATTCTCTTGTGATTGGCGATACCATATATGATGTCCTCGCGGCCCGGGCCGCCGGCCTGCCGGTGGTGGCCGTTTATTCGCCGTTTGGCAATAATGTAAAACTGGCCGAAAGCCGGCCCGATTTTCTCATCCAGAAAATCTCCCAGTTATCGCCGTTGCTCGGCCTTACCTAAACCCTGGAATAATGAAGGCTCAATGCCGACCGCGTCATTTCCGATTACCCCGCCCTATAATTTTGAATTATCCCTGAAATTTTCCCGCCGCAGCCGTTTTGAAATTGTGGACAATACCGCTCGTGGACACCTCTGTCGCATCTTGAAAATCAACAGCAACTCGGTCTTTTTCGATATTTGGGGTGATGGCACAATCGAAAATCCGCAGGGGAGAGTCTCCTGGGTTGCTCTCGACCGAAAATCTATAAATCGTTCCGAGGCTATTGCCGTCGCACGATGGATTCTTTTTGCCAATTTGGATTTGAACCCCTTTTATCAGCGAGGCAAAAAGTCAAAACCTGTCGGGGCGCTTATCGACAAATTCCGCGGCCTGAAGCCTATTCTTACTCCCACCCTTTTTGAAGCCGCCGCTTGGGCCATAATGGGACAACAGGTTAATCTTGATTTTGCTTCTGTTTTGAAAAAAAGATTGGTGGAGAAATTCGGAAAGAGCTTCTCGCATAAGTGGGATAACTATTTTCAATTTCCCCAGCCCGAGGATTTGCTCGGGGCTAATGTCGGAATGCTGCAAAAAATGCAATTTTCCACTCGCAAGGCCGAATATATAATTGGCCTGGCCCAAGTCTTGAAAGATGGGCAGCTTCAAAAATCGCGGTTGGCCGAGATGAATTATGCCGATGCCATCGAGGCTCTTCAGTCTATCCGGGGAATCGGCCTTTGGTCATCCAATTATATCCTGATGCGCGGGGTCGGTCATCTCAATTGCCTGCCGCTGGGCGATTCCGGGCTTAATCGGGCCATCCGGCAACTCTATCGGCTCGATTCAAAGCCGGATAATCGAACCGTGGAAAAACTGGCCGAACCCTTTACACCTTACCGATCTTTATTTACATTATATCTATGGTTTTCCTTAATTGAAGGGAAAGAAAATTCTTGAACCGGCTATGTGGGGATTCTGAAATAAAAAAATATCTCTTTAAATTGGAAGGGGCAAATTACAATCTCTGATTGGAGTCGAAATGGATTTAAGATTACAGAAACTTGCCAGGGTCCTGATTAATTATTCCTTAGGTCTCAAACCGGGACAGCTTTTTAAAATATCGGCCGAACCGATTGCCACGCCGTTGGTGCTGGCTATCTATGAGGAGGCCCTCAAATTGGGAGCCAACCCGATTGTGGATTTGGGCCTAATCGATGTCCGTGAAATTCTGCTCAAATACGGCAACGACGAGCAATTGACATTTCTTTCGCCGATGCGGAAACTTGAAGTTGAAGAACTTCATGCCCAATTGACGATTTGGGCCACCACTAACACCAAGAATCTGAGCAATGTTGATCCCAAGCGACAGCAATTACTGAGTCGCGGCTCCCGCCCCTATCTGGAACGATTCTTCGAGCGTGTCGGTCAGGGAACTCTCAAATGGTGCGGAACTCAATATCCGACCGAGGCCCACGCTCAGGATGCCGAGATGTCGTTACGGGAATATGAGGATTTTGTCTATCAGGCCGGGCATTTCCACGAAGACGATCCGGTCGCTTTCTGGCGCAAAATGGAGAAGGAGCAGGACCGCTTGGTACAAATGCTCAATCAGGCCGAGCAAATCCATTTAAGGGCGGCGGATACCGATTTGACCCTTCTTGTCAAAGGACGGAAATGGATAAATTGCTGCGGTCATGAGAATTTCCCGGACGGCGAGATTTTTGTCTCGCCCCTCGAGGATTCCGTAAATGGACACATTAAATTCACTTTCCCGGCCTTTTACGGCGGGCGGGAAGTAGCCGGAGTCCGAATGAAATACAAAAATGGCGTTGTGGTTGAGGCAACGGCTGAAAAGGATGAAGATTATTTGATATCGATGCTCGATACCGATGAAAGCGCCCGTCATTTGGGTGAGTTTGCCATCGGTACCAATTATGAAATTCAGAAATTCACGAAAAATACTCTCTTTGACGAAAAGATCGGCGGGACCTGCCATCTGGCGGTCGGATCCGGTTTCCCGGAATCAGGCGGCACCAATCGCTCCGCCATTCATTGGGATATGGTCTGCGATTTAAAAAAAGGCGGCGAAATCACCGCCGATGGTAAAGTCATTTATCGCGACGGCAAATTTGTAATCTAAAAGAAAGGTCCCGCCGTACGGGCGGGACCTTTCTTATATCCGAAATATTTTTATCACTTATGGATTAGCCGGCGCCGGTCCGCTTTTGTATAAATAACTTATCAAGAAAGAAGCATCAAGAATATTGATGCCCAGAGATGAATTGGCGTCGCCGGCTGATAATGTAATGGGCGCTGGCCCGCCCTTGTACAGAAATTTTATCAAGTAACTGACGTCAACTATATTGATTATCCCCGAATTGTCGGCGTCTCCGCGCTTCACGAAACGTGCCTTTACTTGCCCCGCAGCAACATTCGGATTATAATTTATTTTAAGATTTGCCAATGTTTGAATCATGCCGCTTATTTGGGCGGAATCTATCGCGGCGGTTGCGCCCGGAAGGGCCAATGAATCCAGAGAAAAATATAATGCGGCCACTTCCCCGAAACCGGGATCCAATAGCGGCGCACCGCCGCCGACATCGGCGACCAGTTCCAGCAATACCTGATGGGCTCCATTATCCCTGTACAATTCATGTATTTGTTCAAATTGCGCCGTCCGGCTCCCCAACTTCGCCGAATCCAGCCGGATATTCATTCCCGTTGGGTACGAGATTGGAATAATAATAGTATCGATTCTTTGGGTATTTTTTAGATTGACCGACATTACTGCCGTTTTGCCGGCATAGCCCGAATCACTGACAAAAGTCAATGTATCGGCCACGACCGCGATATATCCCTCTTTAAGGCGGGCCAGAGTCCCTTCGGATGATTCGGTGACAAGACTGACGTCGTACGAGCCGGGGCTGGTGTAATGATGGGTCGGATTTTGCACCATTGAGGAATCGCCGTCCCCGAAATACCATTTCCATGATATCGCCGGCGGGGTTGAACTATCGGTGAAAGCGGTCGTAATTGTGTCATACCCAAAGGTCGGGCTGGCCGTAAAATTGGCGCCCCAGTTGTACGCCTTTAGAACATCGATAATCCCCCGGCCATAATCGTTATCGGGAGTGTTGGCGCGATCGGCCGTCATCATCAGAGTCGTGCGCACCTGAAATGGGTCAAGAGCCGGATTGGCGGATATAAGAAGGGCGGCGGCTCCTCCGACAAGCGGCGTGGAAAGAGATGTCCCGCTCACATAAGCATAACTGGTATTCGAACCGGCGCTTGCGCAATAGGTATTAACCCCCATGGCGCAGACTTCCGGTTTGATACGTCCGTCATAGGTCGGCCCGCGTGACGAAAAATCTGCGATAGTCCGTGAACTGCTGACCGCCCCGCATGCCAATATATTGTATGCGTCGGCCGGCGCCGAAAGGGTTCCGCTGCTCGGGCCCGAATTCCCCATGGAGTTGCAGACTATTATCCCCAATCCGGCGGCGGTGTTGGCGGCGACGGTTATGGTTGCGGTTTGACCGTCCATCTGCGCATAAATATACCAATCGGAATAACCCAGCGATGATGAAATAACGTCGGCTCCTAATGAATCAACCCATTCCAGGGCGGCCACCCAATTGTCTTCTTCCACCGGCGTCTCGCTCCGGACATCTTCGGTTTTGGCCAGGATAAAGGATGCCCCGTATGCCGGGCCGTACAATTTACCTGAAAGTGCCCCGCCCAGCGTGGACCAGGTATAAGTGCCGTGATCATGCTGGTTTAAGGCGTCACCCGCCTCATTATCGGTATTGCCGTCATTAAAAATAAAATCATGCTCGGCTAATACCCGTCCTTCGGCGAAGGCCGCCGCAAATGCCTCATGCGTTTTCCTGAATCCGGTATCCAGCATGGCCACTATTACGCCTTTGCCGTTAAAACCCTGATTATGCAATGCAGGGACATTGATCATCTGCAATTGAGTAGCTGAGAGACCGTAGCTGAGGGCATCGACGGCATTCGGTTTCATTTGCACATTGTCCGCCGGCTCGGCCGTTTCTTTAATTGATTTAAATCCTGCGACCGGTTCGATTTTATTGACGCACGGCAGTGTTTTGATATTTTCAATGAGATTATAGGGGATATCAAAACTGGCCGCGTTGAGCCATCGCGATATTCGGCGCAAATTTCCGCCCAAGGCAATGATTTGATCAATATAATTCCGACTCACCGGTAGGTCGGCAAAGATCGCTCCATCTATTCCGACCTTGTGCCGCCGCTCCAGCCCATGCTTATTAATCTCCATATCCGCGGCCGCTGCTCTAAAAGACGACAAATCAAAAACGCCTTTATCATTGAAAAAGACCCAGATTTTCACCGTGGGTTCATTCTGCTTTTTGAGGTAGTCATCCGCCGCAACTGATATAACATTAGAGGGCTTGGTTAATATTAATGGTTCTGCTTTTAAATTCTTCACCTGACCGGCATTCCCCTTTGTTGATAAGGCTATCAATAGCAAAAGATTACATAGCCCAAAAGCACGCCAAAATTTCATTTTCATTCCTTTCCAAAAGCGGCGGGTATATGAGGATAACATTTTATCAATTATAAATTTACGTCATTTTCCAAGATTGTCAAGATATTGTTGGATAAGCACGATGGCTATGGGAAATTTCCCCTACATTTGCGCCCTGTGGGGATAACTCTTTCATATTATAATCGGTCGTTCCTTTCTCATATCCCCTTATCGGTCATTACGATTGGTTAGTAAGCTTGATTGGCCGCTTTTTTTTGTAAAGAGGGCATCATTTCTGCAAAGCATTTTACTGAGATTAGATTGGAAGGAAGTGGTTTATGCTGAAATTCTTGCGCTCAAAGTCGGGGTTTACGCTGATCGAATTGATGTCGGTCGTGGTGGTAATCGGTATCGCCTCCGCCATAGCCTC
>CALMKK010000381.1 GCA_937867135.1 uncultured candidate division Zixibacteria bacterium | reverse complement strand
GTTATTGGAATGTTGAAAATTATGAGCGATAGAAAACAGAAGATAAAATTCAAGCGATTCTGGATAGCGGCAATAATAATTGTGGCATTGAATCTCAATGCTTTCGCCGATATAACTTCAAATATCAAAGCCGATTCCACCTCGGATTCCCTCTCGATGGAGCAGGTCATTTCCGACGTTCTGAAAAACAATGATCGTCTGGCGGCGGCCCGATTTATGGAGAAATCATCGCAGGAAAATGCCCGCGCCGTCGGGAAGTGGGATGATCCGATGCTTATGCTGGGCGTTCAGAATATTCCGACCTCGTCCTGGAAGCTGAATCAGGACGATATGACCATGCGGATGGCAGGATTGAGCTGGGCCATACCGTATGCGGGAGAGAAAGGACTACAGGCCAAAGCGGCGAAGTCGGAAGCGTCGGCTTCCATGGCGGCCCGCGAGATGACCACGCTCGATTTGATCACGGCCGCCAAAATGGCTTATTACGATTTGTACTATCGAGATAAATATTTGGATGACCTCAAGACTCAGCATGAATTGATGTCGGAAGTGGCAAAAGCCGCCATGGCGCGATTAAAAACCAATCAAGCCGGCCAGGAGGAAGTTCTGGCGGCCCAATCCAATGTCTGGCGCTTGGAGACCGAGATGCTCGATACTCAACACGAAATAGACGATGCCATTTTCAGCCTGAACAATCTGCGCGGCAAAAAAATCGTATCGTCCGAGCCGCGTCTTGAGACGCCTGTCTTTTCCGCCCTGCCGCAGGATATATCGGGATGGGTTGACACGGCCTTTTCCAATTACCCGGAATTGCGGCGACTGGAATCGCAATCCGAAAGTTACGGTTTTTCGTCCGCCGCCTCGCGGCGAATGCGCTGGCCGATGCTTTCTCTCTCCACCCAATACGGGTATCGTCAGGGATACGGTATGATGGGACCGCGCGACAATATGGTCAGTTTCGGCGCCAATATATCCCTTCCGATATTCTCGCACAGCAAAGAAGGCGCCATGGCCCGTTCCATGGATCTCATGCGCCGGAGCACGGAGGCGCAGACCTCCCAGTTGCGCCGTGATATTGAGTCCCGGGTCGCAACCCTCTATCAGACCGCCTGGAGTTACTCGGAAAAAATTAAAATATATAAAAATAAAATTATTCCGGCCTCGGAACAGGCGTACCAGAGCGCTTATGCCGGTTATATCAATAATCGGATCAATTTTTCTTCCCTTCTGAATTATGCCGCTGATCTTTATCGCGACAAAACCACAACTACTTTATTGTCGCTCGATTATGCGCGGACGATGGCCGAAATTGAAAAATACACCGCCGATACCACGGTTTTCAAAGTTGAAAATATACAAAAGGATAGATAATATGTCCGACAATAAAATTTACGACTTATATGAAAATGAACCTCTTCCGGAAGGCGAAGAAGAGGCTCCGCCCTATACGCATACGATGGCGATCGTCCGATGGGTAATTCTGGGCGGACTGACCATTTTTGCCGTAGCCATGCTTCTGACCGCATTCGGTTTTGCTCCCTGGGCAAATGCCGGAGCAAAAGCGGTGCAATACCACTGCCCCATGCACCCGACTTATATCAGCGATCAGCCGGGTGAATGCCCTATCTGCGGCATGACGCTGGTGCCGATTGACAATAAATCGGGCAAAAGTTCAGCCATGACGGACAGCACCGGAAATCATTCCTTATCGCAGGAACGGGCGACGGAAATCACCAAGGCTCGCCCCGGACAGTACACCTGCCCGATGCATCCCGAGATAGTATCGGACAGCGCCGGAAGGTGCCCGATCTGTAATATGAAGCTGGTTCAGGTCAAAGGCGATACCGCCGTCAAGAATGATCCGCCTCAGTCCGGTTCCATGGGCAATATGCCGGGAATGGATATGGGCGAGGGAGGTTCCGATCAAACGGTCACGGATGAACCATCGGATGTCCCCGGTTTGGTCGAAGTAACAATCGAGCCGGATAGACTGCAATTAATCGGCTTGACCACCGCCAGAGTGGAACGGCGGACACCGGAAAGCAATTTGCATTTGGTCGGTTTTGTCGCACCCGATGAAACCAAAATATCGAATATTAATATTCGAACCAGCGGATGGGTCTCCCACCTGTTTGTGGACCAAACGGGGCAGTATGTCAAAAAGGGAGAATTGCTCCTCTCTTTATACAGCCAGGACCTATATCAGGCGGAGCAGGATTATATATTGGCGCGGGAAGCGGCGGCACAGAAATCGGAAGATAATTCTCTCAATAATATTCGGGGGCAAATATTGATCGCCGCCCGCGAGAGACTTCGCCTTCTCGGCCTTCCCGAGGACGAAATGGGGCAACTGGAAAAGACAGGGGCGGCGACTCCCGATCTTGGATTGCGTAGCCCATTTTCCGGGTATGTGATGCAAAAAAATGTTTATTCCGGGCAGTATATTTCGCCCGATCAGAATCTCTTTACGATAGCCGATCTAAGCACGGTTTATCTCATTGCTGAAGTATATGAACGGGACATTTCGGGAATTCATATCGGGCAAGAGGCGGTCATGCACCTGACCGCTTATCCCGGCGTCAAATTCCCGGGGAAAGTCGCCTTCATTTATCCATCCGTTTCGGATCCGTCGCGGACCCTTCAAATTCGACTCCAGTTTCCCAACCCCGACCTTCGCCTTCGACCCGGTATGTATGCGGAAATTGATTTGGCCGGAGGCAATAATATGATACTGGCGGCGCCGGCGGATGCCATAATCAATGCGGGCGATATGCAATATGCGTTTGTCGTGCATGATAAAATTCATTTTCAGCCGCGCCTGGTTACGGTCGGCCGTCAGTACGACGATTGGGTCGAAATTTTGTCCGGTTTATCCGCCGGTGACGAAGTTGTCACCAACGCCAATTTCCTGATTGATTCGGAGAGCCGTCTCAAAGCGGCGATTGTGGGAATGGGTTCCGGACAGGCCGACACCACCAGCGGGCATTCGCATTGATAAAACAGAAAGGTCGCACCGATGATTAAGGGAATTATAGATTTTTGCGCCAGAAACAAGATGATGGTAATTGTCGGAACCATCCTGGCGCTGGCCGGAGCCGCCTATTCCATTTATAATATCAAGCTCGACGCCATTCCCGACCTGTCCGATACGCAAGTGATTATATATACGGAATGGATGGGTCGGAGTCCCGACTTGATCGAAGACCAGGTTACTTACCCAATCGTCACCTCCCTTCTCTCGGCTCCTCGTGTCACCGATGTTCGTGGATATTCGATGTTCGGAATGTCGTTTGTTTATGTCATTTTTGACGAAGGGACCGATATTTACTGGGCCCGTAGCCGGGTTCTTGAATATATGAAGCAGTTTCAGAGCAAACTGCCGGCCGGGGTGACGTCGATACTGGGCCCGGATGCGACTTCGATCGGATGGGTTTTCCAATATGCCCTGGTCGATACCACCGGTCATAATGATCTGGCGGATATGCGGACTTTCCAGGATTTCAATCTGCGCTATGCCCTTTCATCGGTTCCGGGAGTGGCCGAAGTGGCCAGTATCGGCGGATATCAAAAGCAGTATCAGGTTGAGGTCGATCCCGATAAGTTGCGGGCCTATAATCTGACTATCGGCGATGTAACGCGCGCAATCCGGCGAAGCAACAATGACGTCGGCGGGCGGATTATCGAAATGAGCGGCCGGGAATATTATGTCCGCGGCCGCGGTTATATAAAAAATTTGGATGCTATCCGCAATATCGGCCTCGGCCGCTCTCCCGGCGGAACACCAATTTTTATAAGTAATATCGCCAATGTATCATATGGCCCCGATATCCGCCGCGGACTGGGGGAACTCAACGGCATCGGCGAGGCGGTCGGCGGGATTGTCATCATGCGCTATAACGAGAATGCCCTCGAAGTCATAAATCGGGTAAAGCAAAAAATCGCCGAAATTAAGCCGTCGTTCCCGCCGGGCGTCGATCTGAAAATAGTCTATGACCGCAGTAATCTGATTGAACGAGCCATTCATACATTAAAACACAGCCTGGTGGAAGAAGGAATTGTAGTGGCACTGGTAATCATTATTTTCCTGTTGCATTTCCGAAGTTCGCTGGTGCCGATTATTGTTTTGCCGGTTTCGGTGGCTCTGTCTTTTATCCCGATGCATCTTTTGGGGATAAATTCCAATATTATGTCGCTGGGTGGTATTGCGATTGCGATCGGAGCGATGGTTGACGCCACGATTGTATTGGTGGAGAACGCCCATAAACGGCTGGAAAAAGCCCCGGAGGGGGTGGACCGAAAAGAAGTTATTATTGCGGCCGCCAAAGAAGTGGGGCCGTCGATCTTTTACGCCCTCCTAATTATCACTATCGCCTTTATCCCGATTTTTGCTCTGAACGGCCAGGGCGGGCGGTTGTTCAAGCCGCTGGCTTTCACCAAGACTTTCGCCATGTTTTTCGCGGCCATTTCCGCCATAACATTGGCTCCGGCGTTAATGACGATGCTGATCAAGGGCCGGATTCATTCGGAAAGCAATCATCCGGTTTCCAAATTATTAATTAAAGTCTATAAGCCGTTCGTATATGTCGCCCTGAGAAATCCCAAGACAACCATCGCTATCGGCTTAATGGCAATCCTGGCCACCATTCCGATGTTTCCCAAGATCGGTTCGGAATTCATGCCGCCTCTGAATGAAGGGGATATTCTCTATATGCCAACCACTTTTCCCAATATCTCCATCGAACAGGCCAAGCAGTATATGCAGTTTCAGGATCGAGTAATAAAATCGTTTCCCGAAGTGGTATCGGTGTACGGTAAAGCGGGGCGGGCCGAAACCGCCACCGATCCGGCGCCGTTGAATATGCTCGAGACGGTGGTGCAACTCAAGCCGCGTGAGGAATGGCGCAAGGTTCCGGAAAAGCGATGGTACTCGTCATGGGCGCCCGAGTTCGCAAAGAGAGGACTGCGACATATTTGGCCGGAGGAAAGGACTATCCGCTGGGAGGAGTTAATCGCCCAATTCGACAAAGCGATGCAGTTCCCCGGTTGGACCAACGCCTGGACCATGCCGATTAAAACCCGTATCGATATGCTTTCCACCGGTATCCGCACGCCGATCGGGGTCAAGATATTCGGAAATGATTTGAACGAAATCGAGCGAATCGGCATAAATCTCGAGCAATCGCTCTCCAAAATTCCGGGAACGAGAAGTGTTTATTCCGATCGTAACACCGGTGGTTTTTTTATCGATATTACCCCCAATCGCAAAGCCATTGCCCGGTACGGCTTGACAATGGGGGATGTTCAGGACGTCATCGAGGCCGCGATCGGCGGGATGCCGATTGAGACCACGATTGAAGGGCGCGATCGCTTTACCATAAATGTTCGCTATCCGCGCGATTTAAGACAAAATATCGAGCGCCTCAAACAGGTTCTGGTGCCATTGCCGGGGCGGTCCGGAGCGCCGTCTGACAATGCAACCATGCCGGGGATGGGAGCGCTCCCCCCCGAACAACCATCTCCCATGCTGGCCAGCACCGATGAAAGCGACGGCTATATGGTTTGGGCGCAGATGGAAAATATGAATAATGGCAGTTCGAGAACAAGTGACGGATCTTCTTCTTCGGGAATGGCCGGCACGGCCAAAGCGGGAAATATGAGCGGGGGGAATAATAGCAATTTGCCATCCGGGGGGCAGACCCAGAGTTATACTCTGCCGCAGGGCGGAGCCAATATTCCTCTGGGACAAATCGCCGATATTCGGGTGGTCACCGGCCCTCCGATGATTAAAGATGAAGCCGGAATGCTGGTAGGATATGTTTATGTCGATATAGATCAGAGCCGGCGCGATATCGGGGGATATGTCAACGACGCCAAAAAGATTGTCGCCAAAGAAGTGCCTCTTCCCAGCGGATATTATCTGAAATGGACCGGCCAGTACGAACTGATGCAACAGATGTCGCGGCGAATGAAGGTTGTCATCCCGATTACATTAATTCTGGTCATTATACTGCTTTATCTCAATTTTAAAAATTTCACCGAAACCCTGATTGTGCTGATCTCGGTGCCGTTTGCTCTGGTGGGAAGTATCTGGCTGATGTATTTCCTTGGCTACAATTATTCGACCGCCACATTGGTGGGTATAATCGCTCTGGTCGGATTGGCGACATCCACCGGTATTGTCATGGTCCTGTACCTGGATCATGCCTATGAACGCCGCAAAAAGGCCGGAAAAATCCGCGACCTGAACGATATCATCTGGGCGCATATGGAAGGAACGGTCATGCGTGTCAGACCGAAATTGATGACAGTCGGAACGACCATGATCGGACTGGTACCTCTTCTCTGGGCCCAAGGAACGGGTGCCGATGTGATGAAGCGGATTGCCGCGCCGATGGTGGGCGGCTTAATGAGTTCGGCTTTTTTGACACTGGAAATTATTCCGGTGATTTACACCTACTGGCGGCTGTGGCAGATAAAACACGAGAAGAAAGCAATGACCGATTAAAACGGTACAGACAATTACGTTTTCCGATTCTCTGACGGTGCCGTTTCTTTCACAAAAGTCATGAGAACCATCGCAATCGCGGTCAATATCAGAGAAAGGATGAACGGAGCCGTAGAGCTTACCTTATCCCAGAGGAGGCCGGCCGCTAATGACGCCGGCAAGGCGCACAAACCGACTACCATCTGAAATCCGCCCAGAGCGCTGGCCCGGTATTCGGTCGGGCATAGTTCCGAAACAAATGCCTTCTGCACGGTATCGATTGCCCCGCGATGCATGCCGTAAAGGACAAAAGCGACAACAATAACGGCAAGGCTCTTTTCCAGCAACAAACAGATCGAAACCATGCCCCATAAAATGAACGACACCGCCACGACTTTTTTGCGGCCAATTTTATCGGCCAATTTCCCAAAGGGAATGGAAGTCGCAAAAGCGACCGCGGTAAATAGCAGATACAGAACCGGAATGGTTGCCATCTTAAAACCATTTTTTTCGGAAAAAATCATAAGGAAGGAATAGCTGAAAGAACCGAGCGAGAAAATGGCGCTTAAAACAAGAAAGAGTCGAAAATTGCTGTCGAGATCTTTAAGCCTCATACCTTTATATATGGTTTTAATTGTCTCTCGTTTTTCCTTTATGCCGATGAAAATCAAGAAAGCGGCCAGCACCGATGGTACCGCCGCCAGAAAAAATAGTTTGCGATATCCTAGAATGGGCAGAAGAGCAATGCTGGCCAATATGCCGCAAACCGCCCCGAAATTATCCATCGCTCTCAAAATTCCGAAATTGCCGCCGCGATTTTCACGAACCGATATGTCCGCAATGATGGCATCGCGAGGGGCATTCCGAATCTTGCCGGAGCGATCCAGAATTCGCATCGGAATCAACTGCGGCCAAGTATGAGACAGCCCATACCCGATTCGCGATATGGCGCCCAATCCATAACCGATAATTATAAATATTTTCCTTTTCTTAATACGATCGGATAAATATCCGGAAGCGGCCTGTGAAATCGAAACGACGGCATCGCCCAGCCCATCAATAAATCCCAGCACGGCCATGTTGGCGCCGAGAACGGATGTCACAAAAAGCGGCCAGATGGGGTAAATCATATCGGAGCCGAGGTCGTTTAAGAACGATGCCAGAGCAAAAATGCCGATTACCCGCCGCGGACGTTCTTCCTTCATAGGTTTTAAATTTAGTCTCCATTATTGCAAATGACAAGAATCGCCTTTATTTCCAGCAAAATAAAAGGCAAAATTTCACTTGACAAATAATGAGCATATGCTCATAATATAATAGAAAGGAGAGTCTTATGCCGCGACCCAAATCTGTCCGGAGAATCGCCTGCCGGCCGGAAGTTGTCTATTTCAAGCCGCGTGGCGTTCCCTTGCGATTTCTTGAAGAAGTAGTTTTGGAGCGGGATGAGCTGGAGGCGATTCGGCTGGCGGATCGGATGGGGCTTTATCAGGAAGAGGCGGCCGGGCGGATGAATATTTCGCGGCCGACCTTTGGACGGATTATCGATGCGGCCCATAAGAAAGTGGCCGAGGCGCTCCTGAACGGCAAGGCTCTCCGAATTGAAGGAGGTAATATTGAAATGGCGGAAGAAAGAAATTTTGAATGCCGGGATTGCGGCCATGAGTGGGCCGTACCTTACGGTACCGGTCGTCCGGACGAATGTCCCTGGTGCCACAGCCTGAATTTGCACCGCTCCGACCGGGATCGAGGCATTATGGGCGGACGGCGCAATCGTGGAAAGGAATGCCGGGGAGGCGGCCGATGGAAAAGAAACAAAGAAACCGCTTAGGTCCGGGGGGATTTTGCATTTGCCCCAAATGCGGCTGGAAGAAAGGTCACTATCCCGACCTTCCCTGTATCGAAGAGAAATGTCCGCACTGCGGAACGGCACTATTGAGGGAAGACGGCGAGCATTATCGAACATTAACGGCCAAAAGGAAAAATAAAAAATGAAAATCGCAATTGTATCCGACGATCAGAAGACAATCGCCTCCCATTTCGGGCGGGCCCTGGGATTCGTAATTTTCGAATCCGAAAACAATTCAATAATCGGCCGGGAATACCGGCCCAATCGTTTCACCATGCATGTTCTGAGTCCGGGAGAAGATAACGGACCGGAGCATCATCATAGCCACGGCCCCATAATCGAGGCGCTTCGTGATTGTACGGTGGTCATTTCCCACGGCATGGGTCGCAGAATATACGATGATCTCAAGAGCAACGACAAAGAGGTTTATATCACCTCGGAAACCGAGGTCGATAAGGTGGCGGAAATGTACTTAAAGGGGAACCTGATCGATCAGCCGGAGATGCGTTGCGATCATGGTCATCATAAGGGATAGCGGCGGCCGCAGTTCTTAATGATATTCACTGCATATTTGGGGCAAAGTGCGTTTAGATATTAAAAATGCGGCGGCCCGCCAATTGCCAATAATAGGAAAAAAAGTCCTTGTTTAAAATATATTGAATCCCTATTCTTCCAAAAAGAGTTAAAGGAATTTGAAATAAAAAATTACTGGCGTCTCATATTTGTCGTAACATATTGACAATGAATAAGATGCGGGCGGGCGGGAATTTTTTGACGGATTTACAATTGGGCCGGATAATTTTAAAAAATAGTTGACAAACATCGCCCCCCCTATATATTAATTGACTTCATAAAAACAGGGATATGGTATTAGAAGCCCACATAAAGGATCGGTACCAGACATCTTTGAGAATGAAAGGAAATAACCGAATTGTCGGGCAGTTCGGGAAAAAAGAAAAGTTTAGAGTTAACAAAGAGACCTAATCAGTCGCGGGATGTGTGCAAGTGAGATTCTTGCGCGTATCCTTTTTTTTCGTCCGTTACGACGGACAGAAAGGAATGTCAACATGTTGAAGAGAGTATCATTGGTTCTTGTCGCTCTGACACTGCTGGTAATCGCCGGCTGTAGCAAAGCGCCTGAAGTTGAAATGCAGGCGGCCCAGGCAGGGTTGGATGCGGCGAAAACCGCTGAGGCTCAGGATTATGCTCCCGATGCATATAGAACGGCGTCCGATACATTGAATGCCGCTATGGCAGCCAAGCAGGAGCAGGATTCCAAGTTCGCACTTTTCCGCTCGTATGGCAAATCGAAAGAAATGTTCGTTCGCGCCAAAGCTCTGGCTGACAACGCGGCCACTCAGGCGGCTCAGGAAAAAGAGCGTGTAAAACAGGAAGTGACGAATTTGATTACCCAGGCCCAGGCTGCAATCGACAGTGCCGCAGCGGCATTGAAGAAAGCTCCCAAAGGTAAGGGAAATAAAGCCGAAATCGAACTGATCAATAATGATCTGGTCGACGTTCAGGCCTCTTTCACGGAAGCCCAGAATGATTTCAACGCCGGCAAGTATAAAGTAGCCCAGGCGAAGGTCGAGGCCGTGATGCAGAAAGCCAACAGCATCATCAACGAAATAGCCATGGCCGCGGCGAAGAAGGCGGGCAAGTAGGTCAGGTCAGATTACGATCTTAAACGCACCTAATTCTCGCGGGGGTCGAACCAATGTAGTACGACCCCCGCAACATTTTAGCCCCCGCCCTCAGGGCCGTACTCCGAGGAAAATGCGGAAATTCATAATCGGCCTCGGTATCCTTTTGGTTGTGACCGCGGCCATTGTCATATTATTCGTTGGGGCGCCCAATCCTCCGGTGGTTTCGCTGGAACGTGCCAAACAGATGCTCAACAAGGCCGAAAAGGCCGGTGCTCTGCGCTATTCATCGGAAATGTATCGTTCCGCCGAAGATTTGATTAAAATCGGCTGGATGGAAATGGCGCGTCAAAACGGCCGTCTGGCCCCGTTCCGCAATTACAAAACGGCCGATTCCCTGCTGACTCTGGCGTACCAAAAAGGAGAAGATGCCGCCGAAAGGGCCGAGCAAACCATTCAAAATCTTCAAGCAACTGTGCAGGGGGAACGTAACCAATTATATGACGAATTGTTGGAGTGGCGGGAATCGCTTAACGGCACCCTGGCGAAAAACGACGGTGAAGCGTACTGGAACCGGGCCGAATTGGCCTATAAAACCAGCGAGAAGCTGATGAACACCGGCGAATACGAAGAGGCGCGAAGCAAAATTATTCTGGGGAAAGAATCCCTGCGCCGACTGGGCAAAATTGTGGCGGAATACTCGAATGATGAAGCGCAAAAGCTTCATATTTGGGGGCGGTGGGTCGAGGAAACGCTGGAGCATTCACGGGCCACCGGATCATACGCCCTGATTGTTGACAAGGGAAAGCATAAGACTTATCTGGTGCTGGGCGGCCGGTTGAAAATGACTTTTAACTGCGATCTCGGTTATAATCCGTCGACCCAGAAACTCTTTGCCGGTGACGGCGCCACGCCGGAAGGGAAATATTATGTTACGGCCGTAAAAAATAACGGCGCCAGCAAATACTACCGGGCCCTGCTGATCAATTACCCGAACGCCACCGATCGGCAACGTTTTGCGGAAAGCAAGGCGCGCGGAATTATTTCCAAACGATCCCGGATCGGCGGATTGATTGAAATTCACGGCGAAGGCGGGCGGGATCGTGATTGGACCGAGGGATGCGTGGCATTGTCCAACCGGGATATGGATCGTTTGATGCAATTTGTTTCAATTGGGACGCCGGTAACAATAGTACGGCGCGCGAATAATTGGCCATGAAAAAAATAATTCTCTTCGTGATACTGCCGCTGGTTGTTATTATCACCGGCGGAATTATTTATCTTCTCAGCTCCGCTCCCGGCGACATGGGAAATTCCGACGCGCCGGCTTTTGCCGACAGTGTTACCGTTGAATTACCCAAGGATGCCAAAGCCGCCAAAAAGGCCCTGGCGACGGCGCGAGCCGCTCTGGCGCGATTACAGCAACGCAAACCTTATCTGGTTATTGATACTCACGCCAACAAAATATTCCTGCGTACCGAAGACTCGGTTTTGATTGAAGCCACCTGCTCCACCGGATCAGGGGGAGAATACATCGACAGTACCACCGGGAAGAAATGGATTTTCGACACCCCGCGCGGCATCTTCAAAATCAGCACTAAAATTCCTCACCCCTGGTGGCGCAAGCCGGATTGGGCCTTCCTTGAGGAAGGCGAGACCATTCCCAAAAACGAAGGGGAGCGTCTCGATCCCAATATGATGGGCGATTATGCCATGGGATTCGGCGACGGTTATTTTGTCCATGGGACAATCTATGAACGTCTTCTGGGAATAAATGTCACGCACGGTTGTGTTCGGGTCGGATCGGACGATTTGGAGAAAATTTATAACAAGACGCCGATAGGGACCGCCCTGTATATTTTTTAAAAAGAATTTATGTCAATTAATTTATGGAAATACCGGTTCCCCTTTCTGGCCGTTGTGCTGTTGGCTATTGTCGCCGGATGCCGATCCAAAGACTCGGCCGCGCCGGCCACGGCCACAGCATCGCATAAAACGCCGCGTCCCGGACAAAATGATCCGGCGGAAGAATATTGTCTCCTTCAAACGGAACTGAAACTGGCGAAAGAAAAGAAAACGTACCTGGTTATTGATATCCCGAATCGGGAAATTCTTCTTAAACTGGGCGGAGTTGTCGTCTGGAATGATCCGATAATCATCGACTCAGTAGGGGAATCCGACAGCCTGAGCAAATTTGCCGATAAATTTACCGATGGTAACAAAGTTTTCATCCGCCCCGTAATCGATAAGCATCTCTACGCCGCTTCCGACAAAAGCTCCGATTCGGTTCTGAAAATTGTCAGCGAGGTGGTGCGGGCCAAAATCGATTTGATGCAACGGGTGGTTCCGGAACGCTTTGAGATACTCTGGGGTAATGACCTGTTATTTGACATCCGGACCGAAGTCCCCGGCAAACCGCGTTCGAAATTCAAAAATACGGTCGTGGAATTGCAACATGCCCTGCAGCGTCCATTCGGTGAGGCCCATGTTGTTCTTCGTATGAATGCCGATCAAGCCATTACCTTGTATCGCGTCGCCGAGCGAGGTTTGCCGACTTTGATTTATCCCGGGCCATAATTTCCCTGCCAAACTCCGTTATTAGATAATAACGGCCTTCCATTATTCCGAATTAAGAATACCGGACAATCTCAGGATTCAGGCAAAGAAGAGATATCCGTGACAAGTTCATCCGCCGAAAAAGCTGAATAAGAGAATAAATAGAACGATGAGTGTAACGATAGTGTAGAAATAATCTTTCTGCTTGAAAAAAGCAAAAACGGAAAAAGCGACCCGTGAGATTGGAGTGGCAATCAAAATAAGCAGACCCAGCTGAATTAAGGCCCGGCTGTCAAAATGAACTGCCCGCAGGATAATTTGCGGTATCTCGCTTAAAGGCTCCGGAGTCGCTTTAAAATCGGAATAATTCGGATAGGCAAAACCGCTTTTTAGCAAATATATCACACCACCCAACAAAACCACCCCGGCCGCCAGAAAGACGCCGA
>CALMKK010000380.1 GCA_937867135.1 uncultured candidate division Zixibacteria bacterium | reverse complement strand
GCAGGGCCCGCGCCAGCCAGATTGTACTATAGGCGCCGAGGGTGCCGATTTCGAGAATGCGGCGGGCCTTCCGGGCAAGCGCCAATATCTGTAGGAATTTTCCCTGATTGGGCGAAACCTGGATGGCGGGCAGGCCGGCATCGGCGCTTTCTTTAAGGGCGGCGTCCAATATCGGATCGGATAGCGAAAACAAATCGGTTATATAGCAATCAACTTCGGTCCATTGTTCCTGCTTCATAAAATATCCTTCGCACGGGCCGGCCCGTGATTTATATTTCCCGGCAATTTATTAATTGGACTGTTTTTGTCAAGTATGATACGGAAACAACCTTATAATTGACGGGGCTTATCGATTATCATATTTTGTCGGAAATACGACGGCCCGGCATATTGATTAAGCGGCCTCTCGGAGCGTATCAAGGATTAAAAGGCAACTAAAATCATTATGGAACGTCTAAAGGATGTTTAAACTCGAACCTGTGATAATTTAAATACCAAAATAATGCGGAGGCAAAAATGAAAAAGAGAGAAATGAAAATCGCGCGGGGGTACAATCCGAAAACCCAGGCGCGGGTCGGCCTGTTTGCCGCCCAGCTCGACAATCAGCTGGCTAAGCTCAAAAAGGCGGTCGCCAATCTGACGACGGAACAATTGCAATGGCAGTTGAAACCGGGGATGAACACGGTGGGGATGCTTCTCGCGCATCTGTCAGTCGTGGAGGTATGGTGGATCAAGATTGCCCCGCCGGAGATACCGTGGGAACCGAAAGGAAAGGCGCTTCTCCAGAAAATCTGCGGAATCGAAGATGACGGCTTGCCTCTGGCGGCGGACGGCATTCATCCGCCCTATCTCAAAGATTTCACGATTGAAAAATATCTCGATATTCTGGCCCGGGGACGCCGCTCCATTCAAGCCGAAATGAAGAAGTGGCACGATAAGGATCTGGACAAATTTTACAAACTGGGGAAAGATCAAATCACGCGTACCTGGACGCTTTATCATGTATTGGAGCATTTTGCGGCGCATTTCGGGCAGATATTGTTGTTAAAGCATTTGATGCGCGACGCCGGCGTGCTGGAGAAGGAGAAATAGGGACGGCGCACATCGGGGTATAGAATCAGTATTGGGCGGAATAAAACCTGTTAGGAAGGGGTTCCTAACAGCGCGAGAAAGGGTTTCTGACGACACGGAAATAATTACAGGCCGGGACCGCAGAGGCTCCGGCCCGTTTATTTCGTATCCTTTGCAATTAATCTATTGCAGGGTTATTCGTACCAGGCCGGGCAATGGGGCGCCGGGCCGTGCTTGTAGATATAGTTTATCAGATACGATAGATCCAGAATATTCACCACACCATTATTATTTG
>CALMKK010000379.1 GCA_937867135.1 uncultured candidate division Zixibacteria bacterium | reverse complement strand
TCGACACCTTTGGCAAGATTGACGAATTTTCTGGGGGAATTTAAGAGTGGCCCGAGTGATTCACATACCGACCGCACTTTCTGTGTCGGAACCGCCAGGATCAAAAAATCCGCCCCCTCAATCGCTTCCTCCAGATTATCGGTGATAATTATACTCTCCGGAATTTTGATTTCGGGAAGTTTCGCCCGGTGCATGCGCTCCGCTTGCAACCGCCGGCAGTCCTCGCGATTGAACTCCCACAATTTAATATAATGGCCGTTACCGTTGAGAAGATTGGCGATGGCAATCCCCCAGCTTCCGGCCCCTAAAACCGCCATCCGTTCAGCCATGCTTTTCCTCAATTCGCGAATGGAGACTGAATTTGCTTTCCGTTCCCGTCATCAGCCTCTTTATATTGGGGCGATGCGTAAATACAATCAGGCCCGCCAGAAGCAAAGAAACGGGCACGTATACGGGATGAACATATTCCAGATTCAAAAAATATTCCAGCCAGACGATTACGAAGAAACTGCCTCCGGCGATCATGGAGCCGAGTGAAATGTACTTGCTTATTGCCACCGTGATTATGAAAGCCAATAGAGCCAATATCGTCTCGCCAGGCAGAAGTATCAGCATCACACCCAGGGCCGTATTCACTCCCTTCCCTCCCTTAAAATGCAAAAAGACGGGATAGATATGGCCGACCACCGCCGCTAAGCCAGACGCTAATTTGTAATATTCGGCCCCATCCGTAGCCGGTGCCAACAGCGATGCGATAATAACCGCCGCCACTCCCTTACCCACATCGCCGAATACTGCGAGCAAACCCGGCCCCCATCCCGCCGCCCGCCAAACATTGGTGGCCCCCACGTTCCCGGAACCGACCGCCCGGATATCATCGACGCCAAAAATCCGCGCGACAAAATAAGAAAATGGAATCGAACCCAGAAGATAGCCGATCGGAATACCAATTAATCCCAGCATATTCATTCTAGTATTTCGGAAATTTTATTCAGCCGCGACAGCGTCATTCTGTGGCCGGTACCGCCGCCGGTTCTGTGGCCTCCCCCGTGGCCTTTTTTAATTCCTCCAGAAAGGTCTTGGCTTCGTCCTTATCGATTTTTTTATCCTTCAATATTTCCTGAAACATAGTGGCGATATTGCGCACTTCGTTGGCATCCACCTTTTTTTCCGCGAGCGCCGTTTTGAAATTGTCGCAAATTTTGTTCACATCATCGGCCGTATACCCTTCCGGCAAATCATTGAGAATATCCATCCGGGCGGTATCGATCATCTTTGAAATGCTCCACTCCAAAATGGTATCTCGTTTGACATAGCAAACTACACTCATGGCTACCACCAATACCAGAATTACTGAGGCCACAATCAATGTGATCAGGCAGCCTTTTGACATTCCTTTTTTTGGCTCGGTCATTTCTTCTCTCCCCTCCATCGGCTTGAAAGCGGACTCGCCGACGGCACCTTAAGTTATTACCTTGCAAACCATTAATAGGCGGATATAACAATATAGTTTAAGATGACACATCATAGTCAAATCCCTATGAAATTGCAACTGGAATATATAAAAAAAAGCCCGGCGGATGCCGGGCTCAATTTTTGACCAAAAGGAAAATATTATTCTTTCTCGCCCTCGGCTTCTTTCTCTTTTCTGGCTTTGGCTTTCCCGCTTTTTCCTTTGGCTTCGACCGCTACGGCTTCTTTTTCCTTCTTCTTTTCGCCGCTTTTCTTCTTACCCTTTTCTTTTTCCACCTTCGGCTTTTCGGTAAGCAATTCCACCACCGACACCATCGCCCCGTCACCGCGGCGGAATCCCACCTTCACCACCCGGGAAAATCCGGACGGCCGGCTCTTGAACTGCGGCACGATTTCGGTGAAAAGCTTCTTCAATACCGCTCTATCCTTAACCGTCCGGGCCACCTGCCGCCGCGCTGCCAACGAATCTTCTTTGGCCGTGACAATAATTCTATCTACCCGTCTCCTTAATTCCTTCGCTTTGGATTCGGTCGTTTCAATCATTCTCCCCGCCAGAAGCGATGTCACCATATTGCCGAGCATGGCTTCGCGATGAGATCGAGTACGGCTGAGTTTCTTAACTTTCATCTGATGACGCATGAAAAACCTCTATGACTGCTCCTGGTATTTGGAGATATCCATCCCGAACGACAAACCCAGTTCTTCCAGAATGGCGTTCAACTCGTTTAACGATTTCCGCCCGAAATTGCGGTATTTTAACATATCCGATTCCGATTTGGAAACCAGCTCCGACAATGTCTGAATATTGGCGGCCCGCAAGCAATTGGAAGAACGAACCGATAACTCCAATTCATCCACTCGCGTCTTAAGCAGCTGCCGAATCCGGACCGTTTCTTCATCTTCGACTTTCTCTTCCGCGATCGGGATCTCTTCGTCCATATGGATAAACATCTGCAGATGATCTTTCAAAATCTTGGACCCGTAGGATAAAGCATCCTCCGGCGTCAGCGAACCATCCGTGGTAATTTCCATAATCAGGCGGTCGTAATCGGTCCGCTGACCGACACGTGTGTTTTCGACTTCAAAATTGACTTTAATCACCGGCGAAAACAGGGCGTCGACAAAAATCGTCCCGACCGGTGCATCGGCCCGTTTATTCTGCTCCGCCACCACATAACCGCGCCCGGAATCGACGTCGATTTCCATCTTGAATTCTTTGTCCTCGACTAATTCGGCGATATGCAAGTCCGTATTGAGGATTTCAATTTGCGGGTCCCCTGAAAACATCCCGGCCGTGATCTTCCCCTTTTTATTCAATTTCAGGGTCAAAGTTTTCATCTCATCGGCCAGCAAACGCAGACGCATCCTTTTGATATTCAACACCAGTTCGGTGACATCCTCGTATAATCCCGGAATCGTTGAAAATTCATGAAGCGCTCCCTCGACCCGCATCGACACCACCGCCGCACCTTGTATTGATGATAACAAGGCCCGGCGCAGAGCGTTGCCCAGCGTTACGCCGAATCCGCGCTCCAACGGTTCCACTATAAATCGCGAATAATTTTCAGTTGCCGAGGATTGATCCGACACGATTTCCTTCGGCATCTGTAAACTTTTCCATTTCATATGATAAAAGCCTCCTGATACGGCGGATATTATTCCTACTTAGAATAAAGTTCCACGATCAATTGTTCATTGGCCGTTAAAGGAATATCCTGGCGTTTCGGATACTCCAGGAGCTCCCCTTCTAACGCGGCTTTGTTCAACCGCAACCAGGCGATCTGTTCCGTCTGGCCGAATTCCTTAAGGGCCCCATGAATTATGTCAAGATTCTTTGACTTATCCCGCACTTTAATGATGTCATTCGGTTTTATCTGAAAGGAAGGGATATCGACTATCTTGCCGTTAACCGAGAAATGCCGGTGACGAACCAATTGTCGGGCCGCTTTGCGCGACGGGGCAAATCCGAGACGATACACGATGTTATCGAAACGGCACTCCAAAATGCGAAGCAACTGCTCGCCGGTGACTCCGGTCTGCCGCTCCGCGTCCTTAAAATAATTGCTGAACTGCTTTTCCAATATCCCGTAAATCCGGCGGACTTTCTGCTTTTCCCGCAGTTGCTTGCCATAGTTGGAGACTTTGTACCGCATCGTCTGGCCATGCTGGCCCGGCGCAAAATTCCTCCGTTCGATGGCGCACTTATCGGTCATACAGCGATGCCCCTTCAAAAAGAGCTTCTCGCCTTCACGACGGCATAATTTGCAGTTTGCATCACGATATCGAGCCATAATACTCCTAACAATTCCTCGAATCTAATACCGGTTACAGGATCAAACCCGTCGCCGTTTGGGAGGGCGGCAGCCGTTATGCGGAATCGGGGTCACATCCTTAATGGCCGTGATTTCAAGGCCCGCCGCTGAGAGGGAGCGGATCGCGGCCTCGCGGCCCGCGCCCGGACCTTTTACCCATACTTCCACTTTGCGCAATCCCAAATCCATCGCTTCTTTGGCGCTACTTTGCGACGCCAGCTGCGCGGCAAAGGGGGTCGATTTCTTCGAACCTTTGAACCCCACCTTACCCGCCGACGCCCACGAAATTGCATGACCCTGCAAATCGGTTATGGTAACTACGGTATTATTGAAGGTTGCTTTGATATGGGCAATCCCAATCGATTCTATTCTGCCCAGTTTCTTTTTACTTTTCGGTTTTTTCTTTTCTTCAGCCATTCTCTACCTCTTGGAAATCTACTTCTTCGCTATCGCTTTTTTCTTCCCGGCGACCGTCTTCCGCGGCCCTTTCCGGGTCCGCGCGTTGGTTTTCGTACGCTGCCCGCGAACCGGTAAACCGCGACGGTGCCGCAGTCCGCGATAACATCCGATGTCGATGAGGCGCTTAATGCTCATCGATACCTCGCTCCGCAGAGAACCTTCCACCTTGAATTCATTCTCGATGGCGCTGCGGAGTTTCGAAACTTCCTCTTCCGTCAATTTATTGACCCGCGTTTCCGGACTTATCCCCGTGATTTCCAGGATTCTCTTGGCCGACGGCTGGCCGATACCATAAATGTAAGTCAGTCCTACTTCTATCCTTTTATCTCTGGGTAGGTCGACACCTGCAATACGTGCCAAAACAACCTCCTCTTAAAACTAATTTTCTTCTTATCCCTGGCGCTGTTTATGATTCGGATTCTTGCTGCATATAACCCGGATCACACCGTGTCTCTTGATTATCTTGCAATGATCGCAACGCTTCTTAATTGAGGAACGCACTTTCATATATCCACTCTTTCTTAATCGGTCTTCTTCATTTATAACGGTAAACTATCCGGCCGCGTGTCAAGTCATAAGGCGACAGTTCCAGGGTTACCCGGTCGCCCGGCAGTATCTTTATGAAATGCATCCGCATCTTTCCCGATATGTGCGCCAGAACCACATGACCGTTATCCAATTCCACCTTAAACATGGCATTCGGGAGAGGCTCCAAAACCTTCCCTTCAACCTGTATGGTATCCTCTTTCGCCATCTAATCCTTCAACTCAACGTTAAAATGTCGCCGCCCGTTTCTCTCACCGCCACCGTATGCTCGAAATGAGCCGATGCCGAACCGTCCGCCGTCACGATCGTCCAGCCGTCCGCCTTGGTCAATACCTTATAATCTCCGACATTAACCATCGGTTCGATCGCCAGGACCATTCCTTTGTCCAAAACCGGCCCCTCATTGGCCGATCCGAAATTAGGTATCTGCGGATCTTCATGCATCGCCCGTCCGATTCCATGACCGACAAGGTCGCGAACCACCGAATAACCGGCCTCTTCCGCTACCTGCTGTACTGTCGATGATATTACGCCCAGCTTCGTTCCGGCTTTCACTTTGGCCAGAGCCGCTTCCAGTGAACGCTTGGTGACTTCCAAAAGTTTCCTTTTTTCATCGGAAATTTCACCTACCGGGAAAGTCGCCGCGGAATCACCGTAATATCCGTCCACGATGGCCCCCAGATCAACCGATACGATCTGCCCTTCCACCAGCACTCTTTTCCCCGGTATGCCGTGAACGACTTCTTCATCGATCGAAATACAGGCCGTGGCCGGATAACCGTGATACCCTTTAAACGCCGGCTTGGCCCCCTGGGAATGAATAAAATCCTCCGCCAGAAGGTCCAATTCCTTGGTCGTTACACCGGGACGAATATTTTTCTCTATCAGTTTCAAAGTATCTGCCACAACTTTTCCTGCCCGCCGCATTATTTCAATCTGTGCGTCGGTCTTCTTTATTATTAACTCAGGCAATTTCTTCCAGCACCTTAAGCACCCGCGCCATAACCCGATCCGGCCCGTCGCCGTCACCCGGCACATCCCGCAACAGCGATTCCTTTTGGTAATAATTAATTATGGGCGAAGTCTGCTTTTTGTACACTTCCAGTCTATTTTTTACGACATCTTCCTCATCATCCGGCCGCCGCCGCAGTTCCGTGCCGTCGAAATCGCACCGGCCGTCCTGTTTCGGCATTTGCATCGGATAATTATAACCGGCGTTGCACTTGGGACAATAAAACCGCCCCGAAAGCCTCTTGATGACTTCTTCATCCGAAACCGAGAGCAGAATCGAGCGGTCAATGCTTTTCTTGTGCTTCTTAAGCATTTCTTTGAGCGCTTCGGCCTGAGGTATCGTCCGCGGAAATCCGTCCAGAATAAAACCGCCGTCCAGTTGCCCGGCCGCAAGTTTCTCCTCGATCAATCCGATAATCAATTCATCCGGAACCAGATTTCCCGCTTCCATAAAGGCCTTGGCTTTCTTCCCCAGCTCGGTTCCATTCTTCACCGCTTCGCGCAACAGATCCCCGGTTGAAAGATGCAGTAAGCCAAGCTTCTGCGAAATCCGCTTGGCCTGGGTCCCTTTTCCCGATCCCGGGGGTCCCAAAAATATCAGGTTCATTAGTACGATCTCCCCCGAATCTTACCCTTCTTCATAAAACCGTCATAGTGACGCATCAAAAGATGCGATTCCACCTGTTGCAGAGTATCCAGCGCCACACCGACCACAATCAACAGACTGGTGCCGCCGAAATAGAAGTTCACCCCCATCTGGCCGATAAGTATCGACGGCAGGATTGCTATCAACGCAAAGAAGATCGAACCCGGCAACGTGATGCGCGTAAGAATCCGCTCGATATGCTCGGCCGTTTTCTTGCCCGGACGTATGCCGGGAATAAAACCGCCGTTCTTACGCATATTGTCCGCAATATCAATGGGGTTGAAAACAATCGCGGTATAAAAATATCCAAAAAAGATAATGATCATGCCATATATGAATGAATATGTAAAACCGCCCGGACGGAGCCAGTTGGATACCACATTCGACACCCATTCCGTATTGGGAAACAACGTTTGAACCGTCGCCGGAAGAAACATTACGGACTGCGCAAAGATAATCGGGATAACGCCGGCCGCATTAACCGACAACGGGAGATGAGTCGTGGCGCCGCCGAAAATTCTCCGACCGACGATTTTACGCGGATACTGCACGGGAACTTTCCGCTGGGCCCTTGTCACCAAAATAACCGCCGCCACGATGGCTATCATCGCCACCACCATCACTGCCTCAGTGAAAATCGACCGCGTTCCGTACCAGAGGTATTGGGCTTCTTCCATAACCGCTTCCGGGAAGCGGGCTACGATACCGATGAAAATGATTAACGAAATGCCGTTTCCGATACCCCGCTCGGTTATCTGCTCACCCAGCCACATGATGAATATCGTGCCGCAGGTGAAGGTCAACATGGTCAGGGCGATAAATTCGCCGTACGGCATATACACGATTTTGACGCCGTTGAATTCCATCGTGGATAGAAATTGCGCCGTTCCGAACGCCTGCAGAGCCGCTATTAAAACCGTCAGATAACGGGTATATTGCGTGATTTTGCGCCGCCCTTCTTCGCCCTCTTTCTGCAATCGTTGCAGATACGGCACCACCGCGCCCAGTAACTGCAGCATAATCGAAGCCGAAATGTACGGCATGATTCCGAGTGCAAAAATGGTCGCCTGCCGGAAGGCTCCCCCGGCAAACATATCCAGTAAACCGAAAATCGTATCGCCTTTGAGAGCCTGGGCCACCATGGCCCCGTCCACTCCGGGCGTCGGAATATGGCCGCCGATACGGTACACCACCAAAAGGGCAAATGTAAAAAGGATTCGCTTCCGGAGTTCCTCAATCTTGAATATTG
>CALMKK010000378.1 GCA_937867135.1 uncultured candidate division Zixibacteria bacterium | reverse complement strand
TTCCACCAATTGCATATTTAAATTTATAATATTATATTTTTCCCCAATTAAATGCGGCGGATCGGATCATATCCAAACAAACTGGAAACCGGGCCGGGTTTTCATTGTTGTAGGGTAAGAAATGAAAGGAATTATATGCCGGTAATAAAATACAAAGAAGTCGAACATAAGAAAATCGAGGGCGAGGGAATCGCTCATGTCACCAAGGCCGTGCCGATCGGGAAAAATGTCGGCTGGGACGGCCATACCATGCGGGTCTTTCGGATCGCCCCCGGCGGCCATACCCCGCGGCATCAGCACGATTGGGAACATGTCAATTATATCATATCAGGAAAAGGGAAACTGTTCCTCGACGGCAAAGAATATGAGGTCAACGAAAAGGATTTTGCCTTTGTTCCTCCCAACACTCCGCATCAGTTCCAAAATCCGTACGATAAGGATTTCGAGTTCATCTGCATCGTCCCCGACAAAGGGGAGTATTAATAATTTTTTGGCTCTATATAAATACGGCGGGAGCATTAAAGCTTCCGCCGTTCATCAATCAACATCTCTTTGATATATTCAAAGGCCCTTACGGGTTCGTTATAGTCTATTCTTTATAACCGTCAACTTCGCAAAAGTTCACCAAATTCCGAGCGCATCTTTGGCTATATCGGAGGCCATCTCTTCCGGGTTCCAGGGCGGATCCCAGACCACCATCACATCAACTTTCTCTATCCCCGGAATCTCCCTGATTTTTTCTTTTACCTGATCCACCAGAAGCGGCCCGTACGGGCAGGCCGGCGTGGTCAATGTCATTACGACGGTGACAATCCGACCGTCAGTGACATCGATATCATATATAAGACCCAAATCAACCACCCCCAGCCCGATTTCGGGGTCCTCAACCGTTTTGATTTGTTCTCGTATTTGTTCAGAGGTAATCATAACATCTATTGTTCCGTTGTTGACGGCGCTTTTTCTTTTCCTTTTTCCCGCGCTTCCAGGGCATTGACCAATGTCGTCCATGAAAGAAGGGCACATTTTACCCGCACAGGAAATTTCTTCACGCCGCTTAGGGCCTCCAGATCCCCCAAATCGGCGTCTTTGGGAACCGCCTCGCCGGTCAACATCGCTTTAATGGTCGCGGCAATTTTTTTGACTTCCTCAAGCGTTTTCCCCTTGGTCACTTCGGCCAGCATCGATCCCGAGGCCACCGAAACGGCACATCCCATACAACTTACATAGACATCTTTGACTCTGTCCCCCTCCAGCTCCAGCGCCAGTTCGATTTCATCGCCGCAGGTCGGATTCTGCCCCTCGTTATGAATATCTTCATGTTCCAGATGATGATGCCCGCGCGGAAAACGGTAATGCTCCATCAAAATATCGCGGTAGAGATCGTCGAGATTGTCACTCATAACGGAAATATCTCCTTGCTTCTTTCAGACCGGTTATCAGTTGATCGATATCGTTATGAGTATTATACAAATAAAGACTGGCGCGGGTCGTGGAATTTACGCCCAAAAGTCTGGTTAATGGCTGGGCGCAGTGATGTCCCGCCCGAACCGCGATTCCGAGCGTATCCAGAAAGGTCGCCATATCATGGGGGTGAATATTTTTGTCGATAAACGAAACCGCCCCGCCGCGGTGGTTCAGATCCTTCGGTCCAAATACCTTTATAAATTCAAGGCCCGCCAATTTGTCGAGAGCATAACCGGTCAATTCCATCTCGTGACGGCGGATATTTTCCATCCCGATTTTTTCAAGATATTCCAGGGCCGGGAGAAAGGCAAAGGCCGCTTCGATATTCGGGGTCCCGGCCTCGAATTTATGCGGCAGTTCGTTCCACGCCGCATAATCATAGCGGACTTCGCTGATCATCTCGCCGCCGTATTGCACCGGCTCCATCCGGCTCAAAAGCTCCTCTTTGCCGTATAGGACGCCCAGCCCGGTCGGGCCGAGCATTTTATGGGCCGAGAAAGCCAGAAAATCGGCATCCATCGCCCTGACATCAACCGGCATATGTGGGACGCTCTGGGCGCCGTCCACAAGCGCAACCGCACCCCTTTTATGAGCCAGCGCGATTATCTCATCAACCGGATTGATTGTTCCCAGGACGTTCGACATATGCGTCAATGCCACAATTTTGGTATTCGGTGCAATAATATCTTTCAAATCGGCCAGGTCCAGATACCCCTCCGGATCGATCGGGATATAAACCAATTCCGCCCCGGTTTTCCGGGAAAGGACAATCCACGGCACCAGATTGGCGTGATGTTCCATCTGGGTGATAACAATCCTGTCCCCTTTTTTAATATTTTGATATCCCCACGACGACGCCACCATGTTGATTGCTTCGGTGGCGTTACGGGTATATATAATTTCCTCGCGCTTCACCCCTCCGATAAATCCGGCGATTTTATCACGGGTCGCTTCGTAGGCGGCCGTAGCTTCTTCGGCCAGAGTATGCAATCCCCGATGCACATTGGCATTATGAAGGCGGTAGTATTGATCGACAGCATCGATAACAACCCGCGGCTTCTGCGTCGTGGCGGCGCTGTCCAGATAAACCAGCTTTGTCCCGCGAATCATCCGCGATAGAATCGGAAAATCTGTTTTATATTTTTCAGCGTTGAATTCCATTCCGATTCGATTCTCCGGTTCCCGCTGTACAACTTCCGCCATTGATTTTCCGCCTTTCATTCCCGCCGCTCCTCAATCATTCACGGCCACAAAAATATCGCCGTTTTCAATTTTTACGTCGTACGTCTGAATCATCTCCACCGCCGGCATCCGGGTCGCCGCCCCGGTTTTGATATCGAACCAGGCCCCGTGACGCGGACATTCGACATGCCCGTTTTTCAGTTCGCCGTCGCCCAAATCTCCGCCGTCATGCGTGCAAAGATTGTCAAGGGCATAAACCGTCCCGGCCGCCAGTGCCAAAATAATTTCGCGCCCGTTGACGGAGAACCCGCGAACCTGCCCTTCCTTAAGTTCGGAAAGGGAACATACTTTGGTATATTGCCCGATCATTTTTGTTCCCCCGCCAGTTTGTCCGTGACAATGCCGCGCATCATTTCCCGCAATTCGTTCGGCATCTGCATGATAGTCGGTTCGACAAAGCCGGCCGCAATCATTTTGACCGCTTCCTCATGTCCGATTCCGCGCGCTTTCAAATAAAAGAGCATCTGCGGGTCGATCGGCCCCATGGTGGCGCCGTGCGTACAGCGCACCTGATCGGTCAAAATTTCCAGTTCCGGGATCGATTCGGCTTTGGTACCTTTATTCAAAAGGAGGTTCCGATTTTCCTGATAAGCCTCATTGTTGATAGTATCTTTTTCTATCCGGATCAGGCCGGTGTATGCCGACATCGCTTTATCTTTCAAAATCACCTTAAAATCGATATTGGAATATGATTCGTTGTCCTGATGGTGATGCAAAGTGTGATAATCGAAATGCTGGTTTTTGTCGCCGAAAATGACTCCCGACATCCGGCTTTCGGCGTGACGTCCCGCCAGGATAGTTCCGGCATTCATCTTTGAGACGGCTCCCCCGGTCGCTCCATAGATGGAATATATATTTCCACTTCTGCCGATTCTGGCCCGCTGGGTGATATAACCGATGCATTGCGGACCGAGACGCTGGAGATTGACATATTTTACGCGCGCCGAATCACCGCCAAAAATCTCAACGGCGCTGTTATCAACTCCGCTTTCCGCCCGGCCGCTACAGGAATAATTATCAACCAAGGTCACCTGGGAATTTCGGCCGATAACGGCCAGCAATCGGATATGTGAGAAGTTGTCGCCGGGGTGACGGTTCAGCGCGATCGGTTTTTCAATCACGGTGTTATCGGGCACAAAGATAAAAAAACCGTTGTTCCAGAGGGCCATATTGAGGGCCTCGAATTTGCCGAAATTAGGCGCCACCATCGTCCCGAAATACTGCCGCACCAAATCTTCATTCTCGCGCGCCGCCTGAAAGAGATTTTTTATTATGACACCTTGCCCGGCTACGGCCGGGTCGATTTTTACCATGGTCATCATATCTTCGCGATTGTATCCTACCGCCGAATATTCGGAATTTTTTGGGTACGGATGCCCGTTGGAGCCATCCGGGATTAGCGGCGCCGTATTCATAATTTCCTCGGCGTTGGCAACCAGGAAATTTTCCGGTTTCGTGTAGCGCCAGACGTTGGTCACCCGCTCCGGGAGAGGGGCGTCATTGTAGAACTCCCAGCTCTCCTTGCGAAGATTATAGAGCCATTCCGGCTCCAATTTATCTATCGTTCTAAATGAAGCGACTTTATTTTCTATGGCTGTTAAGTTCATTTCAATACCCTTATCTTGCTTCAGCCGGACTTAACCGACCGACCCTTCCATTTCCAGTTCAATCAGACGGTTCAGTTCCACCGCATATTCCATCGGCAGTTCTTTGGTGAACGGCTCAATGAAACCGTTAACAATCAAGAGACGCGCCTCGTCCTCGCTCAGGCCGCGGCTGGTCAGATAAAATATCTGCTCCTCGGCAACTTTGCTCACCCGCGCCTCATGCTCGATTCGAACTTCATCGGCGTTAATCTCCATCGTGGGATAGGTGTCGGAACGAGAGGCCCCGTCAATGAGCAGGGCATCACATTCAACCGAAACCTTGCTTCCGACCGCATTGGGATGCACCTGTACCAATCCGCGGTATGAAGCCCGTCCGCCGGCCTTGGAAATCGATTTCGAAGTTATCCGCGAACTGGTATTGGGAGCGGCATGAATCACTTTCGCCCCGGCATCCTGATGCTGACCGGTCCCGGCGAACGCGATCGACAGAATTTCACCTTTGGCCCCTTCGCCGACCAGATAGACACAGGGGAATTTCATGGTCAATTTGGAACCGATATTACCGTCCACCCACTCCACGGTGGCATTCTTATGCGCCATCGCCCGCTTGGTGACCAGATTGAAAATATTATGGGACCAATTCTGGATGGTGGTATATCGAATGTAGGCCCCTTCCAATGCCACCAGTTCCACCACCGCCGAATGAAGCGAATTGGTGGTGTAAATCGGAGCGGTGCACCCCTCTATATAATGCACCCGTGAGCCTTGATCGGCAATAATCAAAGTCCGCTCGAATTGCCCCATATTTTCGGCGTTGATCCGAAAATAGGCCTGAAGCGGAATTTTGACATCGATTCCGGGCGGGACATAGATGAACGATCCGCCCGACCAAACCGCCGAATTAAGTGCGGCAAATTTATTGTCATTCGGAGGAATTATCGTCGCAAAATATTTTTTAACGATATCGGGATGCTCCCGGACGGCGCTGTCCATGTCGAGAAATATAATTCCCTGCTTCTCAAGGTCGGCCTTGAACGAATGATAAACCACTTCCGATTCATACTGCGCGGAGACGCCGGCCAGGAACTTTCTCTCCGCCTCCGGGATCCCGAGCCGGTCGAAAGTATTTTTTATATTTTCCGGGACATCATCCCAGGTTTTCCCCTGAAATTCCATCGGCTTGATGTAATAGTAAATATCGTTGAAATCGATGGAATTCAGAAGTTGCGTGTCCCCCCATTTCGGCATCGGTTTGGCCAGGAAAATATCGAGGGCGTCGTGACGGAATTTCCGCATCCAGTCCTCTTCCTTTTTCATCCGCGAAATCATCTCGACCACTTCGTGGCTCAACCCCTTGGCCCCTTTGTGAAAATATTCCTCGGGGTCGTGGAAACCGTATTTCTCGGCGTAATCATCGCCGATCACCGATATATTATTATTCTTCTTAATTGCTTCTTCCATGATTACACCTCAACGCTGTTGAAAACTTCATCTTCGATTTTCTCGTACCCCTGCTCCTCGAGCTGAAGCGCCAGTTCCGGGCCGCCCGAACGAACCAATTGCCCGTGCATCATAACATGTACATAATCCGGCTTGACATAATTGAGCATCCGCTGGTAATGCGTGACCAGCAAAAGGCCGCCGTCCGACGGCGCATACTCGTTGATGCCGTTGGAGACGATCCGGAGAGCATCGATATCCAGCCCCGAATCGGTTTCATCCAGAAGCGCCACCAGCGGCTTGAGCATCGCCATCTGCAAAATTTCGATTTTCTTTTTTTCCCCGCCCGAGAAACCGTCATTGATGTAGCGGGTGGCAAAGGTCTTATCAACCTCCAGAAACGAAAACTTGTCGGTCAGTTCCTTGCGGAAATCTTTCAACACGGTCTCGTCGCCGCCGTGCTTGGCTTTTATGGCGGCGCGGAGGAAATTGGCGACCGTCACGCCGGGAATCGCCAGCGGGTACTGGAAAGCCAGAAACAGCCCCGCCTTAGCCCGCTCCGTGGCATCCATCTCAATCAGATTTTTGCCGCTTATATAGGCTTCGCCTTCGGTGATAGCATAACTGGGATGCCCCGCCAGGGCATTGACCAGACTCGACTTCCCGGAGCCGTTCGGCCCCATTATGGCATGCTTTTCGCCTTGCCCAATTTCCAGGCTGACCCCTTTGACCACTTCTTTCCCCTCAACCACGACATGAATATTCTTAAAAGAAAAAACCTTGTCCGACATTTTTAACCTCGACTATTCCGATACATTATATCTTATTTCTGAATGTTTTAATTTCATCGTTCTGCATACTTCATATCAATTAATTTGATTGATCAACCTGAGATGGCAACTCGCTTTTTCCCGAATTGCCGTTCCCTTTAACCAAATCGGCCAGAGTGACCGAATCCAGATATCCGCTGACAAAGCGATTAAACGTCCCCCAGACCGTTCGCACGGTGCAATCCTCGTTATGAACACAACATTCGCCGTTTTCGGTATATCGCTCGCAATGATTGGGACCGAAAACCGGCTCCCCGAGAGCATTAAATACTTCCCGCAAAACGATTTGTTCCGGCGGCTTAGCCAGGGTGTACCCGCCGCGCCGCCCCCGCACCGCCTTAACCAGGCCGGACTGCTTCAGAATCATCAGAAGCTTCCCGGCGTAAGGGAGCGATAATCCTTCTTTGGCGCTGATTTCGGGCAAAGTCAGGGACTCCACGCCGGCATTTCGGGCCAGGAGAATCATACACCGTAATCCGTATTCTTCAAGCGCTGTAACCTTCATATTTAATCCTTCAATTTCCCTTTCTCAAACCAATATACGAAATCATTACAAATTAGTAAAGTATAATCTAAGTCTTTTAACATTTTTTCTTTGGCCCGGTTCCGGGAATATCAATATTTCTTAAAATTACATTATGTCATTATACCACAATAAGATATGATAGCTGCAGTACTATCTCGGGCCCGTTCGCAAGTCCGGGAATTCCCGTTTTAATAGAGATTTTGCCGTCGATATCGAAATTTTATACTTGGCCAATTTTATAATAAATTTTTATTTTCCGACAATCGTAATAGAAGCGAATCAATGAAATAAGGAATATTATTTATGAGCAAAAAAATTCTATTATTGCCCCTGCTGTTACTTTTTCTCTCCTGCACCAAGATCGATTATATCGGTCAGGAATTCCCCCCGACCACTCAGGTTGATATGTATTTCTCCCAGGCCGATATCGAGCGGGATTACACGGTCATGGGCTCGGTGGTCGCCACCGCCACCGATATTGTCAGTTCCGAGAAGATGCAGAAGGATATTATCAAGAAGGCCCGAGAAAAAGGGGCCGATGCCGTCATTTTCGAAGGGCTTGACCGCTATCAAGCCGGAAGCACATCATC